>NZ_VWWC01000005.1:0-116900 GCF_011753175.1 Burkholderia sp. Cy-637
CGGAGCCTGGGCGGCTGCGCGACCGGCGACGCCAAGCTCACCGGTGCCTACCATCTGCCGGCGCGGCACGTGATCCACACGGTCGGGCCGGTCTGGCACGGCGGCATGTCCGGCGAGGCCGAGCAGCCCATGCGCGGCGCGCGCCTGGCGCTGCTGACCTTCGCGCTGTCGCTGGCCACCTTCATCGAGGTGCTCGACTCGACCGTCACCAACGTGGCCGTGCCCTCGATCTCGGGCAGCCTGGGCGTGTCGAACAGCCAGGGCACCTGGGTGATCAGCTCCTACTCGGTGGCGGCCGCGATCGCGGTGCCGCTGACGGGGTGGCTGGCGCGCCGCTTCGGCGAGCGGCGCCTGTTCGTCACCTCGATCGTGCTGTTCACGCTGACCTCCCTGCTGTGCGGCATGGCCAGCGACCTGAACGTGCTGGTGGTCTGCCGCGCGATGCAGGGGCTGTTCTCCGGGCCGATGGTGCCGCTCTCGCAGACCATCCTGATGCGCGCCTTCCCGCAGGACAAGCGCACGCTCGCGCTGGCGCTATGGGCGATGACGGTGCTGCTCGCGCCGATCCTCGGCCCGGTGGTGGGCGGCTGGATCGTCAGCAATTACTCCTGGCCGTGGATCTTCCTGATCAACCTGCCGGTCGGGCTGTTCTCGTTTACGGTCTGCGTCTCGCTGCTCAAGCCCGCCCGCGACGACGGCCGCGCCGGCCCGATCGACGTGGTCGGCATCGCCCTGCTGGTGATCGGCGTGGGCGCGCTGCAGGCCATGCTCGACCTCGGCCACGATCGCGGCTGGTTCGATTCGACGCTGATCCGCACGCTGGCCGTGGTGGCCGCGCTGTCTATCGTCTCGCTGCTGATCTGGGAGCGCGGCGAGGCCCACCCGGTGGTGGACCTGAGCCTGTTCCGCGATCGCACCTTCTCGTTCTGCGTGCTGATCATCTCGCTGGGGATGATGGTGTTCTCGGTGGTGGGCGTGGTGTTCCCGCTCTGGCTGCAGACCGTGATGGGCTACAACGCCTTCCATTCGGGGCTGGCCGCCTCGCCGCTCGGGGTGCTGGCGCTGTTGTTCTCGATCCTGGTGGGCCTCTATTCGAGCCGCTTCGACGCGCGCGTGCTGGCCAGCTTCGGCTTCCTGGTGTTCGCCTGCGTGCAATGGCACAACGCGCATTTCTTCACGCTGAACATGACCTTCCTGCAGGTCATCACGCCCGGGTTGATCCAGGGCATGGGCCTGCCGTGCTTCTTCGTGCCGCTCACGGCGGCCACCCTGTCGCGCATCCCGGACGACAAGCTGGCGGCCGCCTCCAGCCTGTCGAACTTCCTGCGCACGCTGTCGGCCGCGTTCGGCACGGCGATGAGCGTGACGCTGTGGGAGAACCGCGCGACCTTCCATTACGACGTGGTCTCGCAGGCGGTGCGCAAATCCGACGGCAACACCCAGCGCTACATCGACGCCCTGCATGCCAGCGGCATCAGCGGCACGCGCGAGCTGCTGTCGATCAGCAACGTGGTGCAGAAGCAGGCCTACATGATGGCCACCAGCGACATGTACTTCATGGCCAGCATGACCTGCCTGCTGCTGGCCTGCCTGATGTGGATGACGCGCCCCAGGCGCGGCGCCGCGATGACGATCGGACATTGAGGGGAGCCGCGCCATGACCGCCAGCGCCGGGCCGCTCGCCAACGATACGGGGAACACCATGACACTCGGGGCATTGATCATCCTCTACCATCCGAGCGCGGCGCAGCTCGCGCGGATCGGCGAACTGGCCCGCGACTGCGATGCGCTGGTGGTGGTCGACAACACGCCCGGCGGCGATCCCGCCGCGCGCGTGCTGGCCTTGCGCGAGGGCATCGAGCTGATCGCGCACGGCAACCGCGGCGGCATCGCCGGCGCCTACAACGCCGGGCTTGCCGCCCTCTACGCGCGCGGCATGGATGCCGTGGCGCTGTTCGACCAGGACTCGAGCGTGCCGCCGCGCTTCTTCTCCACCATGCGCGAGGTCTGCGCCGGTTTCGGCGCGCGCGCCTTCCTGGCCGGTCCGCGCATCTTCGACGAGAACGAGCAGCGCTACCTGCCCGAGCTCGCCACCAACGGCGTGACCGTGCGGCGCCTGGCGATGCGTGCCGACACGCCGGCGCAGCGCTGCGCCTTCCTGATTTCCTCGGGCAGCGTGATCTCGCGCGAGGCCTACGCGCGCCTCGGCCGCTTCGACGAAGCGCTGTTCATCGACCACGTCGATACCGAATACTGCTTTCGCGCGCTGGCGCGCGACGTGCCCGTCTACGTGGTGCCCTCGCTGGTGCTGCCGCATCGGATCGGCAACAAGCGCCGCCATCGCTTCGGCCCGTTCGAGATCTCGGCCATGAACCATCCCTGGTATCGCCGCTACTACAGCGCGCGCAATGCCGTGCAGCTCGGCATGCAATACGGCATGCGTTTCCCGGTGGCGATCGCGCCGAACCTGCTGACCTTGTGGCAGGTGGTGCAGATCGTGCTCTGCGAGGACGACAAGGGCGCCAAGCTCAAGGGCATCTGGTTCGGCATCGCCGATGGCCTGTTCGGGCGCCTGGGTTCGCTCGACGAGGCGCGCCCGGGCTGGGCCGCGCGACTTGGCGAGAGGGTGCGCCACGGATGAAGCGGAGCTTCCTGCCGGCGCGTCCGGCACTCGCGGGCGGCGTGCTCGCGGCGATTCTCGCGCTGGCCGGCTGCGTGCCGTCCGGCTTCAAGACCACCGTGCAGCCACGCGTGCCCGGCGCGAATGCGCTGGCCGGCCTGGCCACGAGCGGCACCGCCGGGCAGCCGGCGGGTGCGTGGCCCGCGCCCGATTGGGTCAGGCAGCTCGGCGACGCGCAGCTCGACCAGCTGGTGGCCGAAGCCTACGAGAACAGCCCGAACCTGCAGGCCGCCAAGGCGCGCATCGCGATCGCCCAGGCGCAGTTGCAGCAATACGACTCGATGACGGGGCTGGTCGGCACGGCCGGCGGCTCGGTCACCAAGGCGCGCGTGCCGCGCAGCGACGGCGTGGCCAACGTGCGCGCCGGCGGCGTGAACGTGCCGGTGGACCTGTTCAGCGACCCCGGCATCTCGTCCTCGTCGCTGTATGCCGGCTTCAACTACCAGATCGATCTCTGGGGGCGCAACGCGGCCGCCACGCGCGGGCTGCTGTCGAACCGCGATGCCGCGCGCGTCGACGCCGAGCAGGCGCGGCTCACGCTCGCGGTGGCGCTGGTCACGCTGTATTGCCAGCTCGACCAGGCCTATGCGCAGCGCGACCTGTTGCAGGAGAAGCGCCGCGCCAGCGACCAGATCGACGCGGTGCTGCGCGAGCGCGCGGCGCGCGGCATCGACAACGCCTACGACGCGAACGACGCCGCCATCAAGCGTGGGCGTCTGATCAAGCAGCTCGCGCAGGTCGACGAGCAGATCCAGCTGGCCCAGGTGCAGATCGGCGTGATGACGGGCAAGGGCCCCGAGCGCGGGCTCGCGTTGAAGCGCCCGCATCCGGGCGACCTGGTCGATGCGCCCTTGCCGGCGCAACTGCCGGTGGACCTGCTGGGCCGGCGGCCCGACATCGTCGCCGCGCGGCTGCGCGTGCAGGCCGCGTTCTCGGCCGTCGACGGCGCCAAGGCCGATTTCTACCCGAACCTGAATCTCTCGGCGATCGGCGGGCTGTTCGCGCTGACGCCGGCCGGCCTCTTGAAGGGCCGCGCCTTCGGCGGCTCGATCGGGCCGGCCGTGACCCTGCCGATCTTCGATCGCGGCCGGCTGAAGGCGAAGCTGGCCGGCGACGTGGCCAATGCCGACCTCAGCATCGCGCTCTACAACAAGACCGTCGACGAGGCGCTCGGCCAGGTGGCCCGCCAGTTGACCCAGCTGCGCACCGTCGATACCTTGCTCGCCGAGCAGCAGCACTCGGTGGACGCCGCGCAGAAGATCGTCGACATCGCGGACGAGCGGCACCGCCGCGGCTTCGGCATGGAGAAGGACGTCAACAATGCGCGGCTGACCCTGGTGGACGAGCGCACCCAGTTGATCGACCTGATGGCCGAGCGGCGCGCCTTGCGCGTCGGGCTGATCGATGCGCTGGGCGGCGGCTTCGACGTCACGAAGCTGGCCGCGCCCGCGATCGCGCATTACGAGCTTGCTTTCCCCGCTCACGACCGACTCACCGATTCGCACTTCGACTGACCGCATGCACGACGACAACAACAAGGCGCGCCGCGAAGCCACCGGCGCAACGCAGGATGCAGGCCGGCTCGAGGCGAAGCGCGCGGCGCGGCGCCGTCACTTCGCGCTGTTCTTCGGCCTGGTGGCGATCCTGGCGATCGCCGCCGCGATCTACTGGTTCCTCAGCGGGCGTTACCGCGAGGAGACCGACGATGCCTACGTGGCCGGCAATATCGTGCAGGTCGCCGCGCAGGTGCCGGGCACCGTGATCGACGTGCTGGTCAGCGACACGCAGCGCGTGAGCGCGGGGCAGACGCTGGTGCGGCTCGACGATGCCGAGGCGGCGGTATCGCTGGCGCAGGCCAGGGCACAGCTCGCGCAGGCGGTGCGGCAGGCGGCCAACGCGGGCGTGTCCAACGCGATGTATGCCGATGCGGTGAGCGCGCGCCAGGCCGACCTGGAGGTGGCGCGACGCGCCTACGAGGCGCGCGCGCATGCCAGCGTCGAGGTGGTCTCGCCCGAGGAGCTGGCGCGTGCCCGCGCGCAGATGGTCGGCGCGCAGGCGCAACTGGCCGCCGCCCAGGCGCAGCTCGAATCGGCGCGCGTGCTCGGCAGCCGGCTCGCGGTGGAGGACAACCCCTCGGTGGTGCAGGCCGCCGCGCAGTTCAAGCTGGCCTGGCGCAACCTGAAGCGCGCCACCATCGTCGCGCCGGTGGACGGCACGGTCGGCCAGCGCGCGGTGCAGGTCGGCCAGCAGGTCGGGCCCGGCGTGCCGCTGCTGTCGCTGATCCAGTTGAAGGCGCTGTGGATCGAGGCCAATTTCAAGGAAGGGCAGATCCGCAACATGCGCGCCGGGCAGCCCGTCAGCATCGTGTCGGACATCTATGGCTCGAAGGTGGTGTATCGCGGCCATGTGGAGGGTTTCTCGGCCGGCACCGGCAGCGCCTTCTCGATGCTGCCCTCGCAGAATGCGGCCGGCAACTGGATCAAGGTGGTGCAGCGCGTGCCGGTGGTGATTTCGATCGAGCCGGCTGACCTGGCGGCGCATCCGCTGCGCATCGGCTTGTCGATGCAGGTGACGGTCGACACGCATGAGCGCGGCGGGCACCTGCTCGACAACGAATCGCCCTTGCCGGGGCAGAGCACGCGCGTGCACGACAGCGTGGCGGCCGAGGCCGACGCGGCGGCGGACGCGGTGATCCGGGCCAACAAGAGCCGCTGACACCAATCATCAAGCCGGGCGGCCCTTCATCCGTCCTGCAATTGCTGCCGCGTGTTGCGCGTCGAGTCGTAGTGCGTTTGGCCGTCGTAGGCCAGGTTGATCTGCCGGTTGCCGGTGACGAAGGTGTTGGTGTCGTCGAGGGTCAGCCCGCCGATCGGGTCGATCACGAGGGGCCCCGACGGCTGGATGATCCGCACCCGCCGCTGCAGGACGGTCGCTATCAGTTGCGGGGCGAAATCCCCGCCGATATTGCGCCAGCTGCGGCTGGTCAGGATGTCGTCGACGATCCGGTTCAACTGCTCGCCGGTGGTGAATACCTGGAAGTAGGCGGCGTTGTCGAGGATCAGCTGCGCCACGCGCTGCCGCAGCACCGCCGGGTCCGCCGCGATGCCGTCCAGGTAATGGATCTGGTCCAGCACCGCCGCGTAGAAGCAGTTGCCGTCGCCGGCCACCGGTTGCGGCGCCAAGCCCTCGTCGTTCAGATGGATATCAAGGTTGCGCTGGTTGATGTCGATAAAGCCTTTTTTCGCGAACTCGGCGATCACGTCGAGCAGCAACTGGCGGGCGTTCCAGATCTGGTCGAACGCGTCCTGCGTGCCCCCTTTGTCGGGATGGTGCAGCCGCAGCAGCTTGCGGCCCTCGTCCTTGATCAGCTTCTCGATGCTCGGCAACAGCACCACCTGGTCGCGGTTGTGGACGCGGGCCGACAGCCCCAGCGTCTCGAGCGCCGTGTTGATCCTCTCCAGAGAAACGTTGCGCGGGTCGGTGCCGAGGTCGGCGTCGGGGTCGACGAAATCGTCTCCGTCGTCCTCGGTGTCGCTTTCGTCGCTGTAGTAACCGTCGACGGTCTCGAGCAGCTCGTCCACCAGCGAATCGCCGAGGTAGTCCTCGAGGCTTTCCAGGTCGTAGCGGTCGGCGTCCTTGCTGAAGCCGAACAGCGCGCGGCCCGCCACCTGGCCGCCCTTCGGGGCGCCGCCCTTGGTCGCCCAGGCCGACACGAACAGGCCGTTCTTGCGATTGAAGGCCTGCTGGAACGTCAGTTGTCCCAGCGCGATGCGCCGCAACAGCGCGCGCGCGAGCTTGTCGGCGCCGGGCACGCGCGTGCTGTGCGGCTCGATGAATTGCGTGAGCAGCAGGAACAGCGATCTGGCCTGGCTCTGGCGGTCCTTGCCGCTGGTTTCGCCCGATTCGATCGCGCTCAGGATGTCGAATGCCACCTCGGCATCCTGGCCCTTGAAGTGCGCGATGACGTCGTCGTAGTTGCTGGGGATCTGCTTGTCCGAATACGCGGACGAGTCGAGATAGAGGAACGGTTGGCCGCCGAATCCGCGCCGGTAATAACCCCGCGTGTCGCCCAGGTCGATCTGCGAATAGGCGGGGTTGATGTCGGGATTGAGTTGCGGGTTGTACGGGATCAGGGCCTGGCCGGCGTCGGGGTCGCCCCCGAGCAGGCGCGCGAGGTCCGCTTCCTTGTAGCCGTAGTTGAACTTGGCCTGCTTCTTGATGATGCGTCGCCGGCCCTTCGGGCGAGCCTTCTTGAACTGGTTTCTGAGGCGCGACTTCGCCAGCTTCTCGAACAGGCGCTTGCGTTCCTCGTCATTGAACTTGCCCAGTTGGGCAGGGCCGGCGGCAGCGGGGCTCGCGGCGGCGGGGAGCGGCGCGAGCGTGGCCGGCGTGCCGGCCGCGCGATCGGGCGTCAGGCCGGCGGCCTTGCGGCCCATCACGTCGGCCTCGCGTTCGAGGGCGGCGTCGTCATTGACGGGCAGCCCGGCCGCCTGCGTGGTGGTCGCGACGCGGCCTTGCGCCTGTTGCACGAGGTGCCAGGCCTCGTGCGGCAGGTGCGCCTGCTTGCCCGGCGCGATGTGAATCTCGTGGCCCCGCGCATAGGCATGCGCCATCAGTTGCGCCGGCCGGGACGAGTTGTAGCTGACCTTGACCTTGTCGAGGCTGTAGCCGGACAGCGATTCGATGCCGGCCTTCAGCCGATCGGGCAGGCCGGTGCGGTTGGCCGGCGCGTTCCGGCTTGCCGGCCCGGCCGCCGTGGACGGCCCGGCGGAATCGGGGCCGGCCGCCGCGTTCGTCGCGCGCCGCTGCAAGGGGCTGCCGGCGGCCGCTGCGTAGTGGAACTCGCCCATCGCGACCAGATGCTCGGCCTGCGGCGCGAGGCCGGGCGCGGGCGGGGATTCCCGAGCCTCGACGCGCTTGGGCGCCATGGCGGGCGCGATCAGGCTGGTTTTCCTGGAGCCGGGCATCGTCGTTCTGTCCTGGACGGGCAATGCGGAGTCGAAGCAGCAAGGTCCGGCAAGTATAACGGCCCGGGCGCGGCCGGATGCTGTCCGGTCGATCCTTCCGATCGCCGCGATTTTCCGCGGATATTGGCCGTGCCAATTCAAATAAAATCGGCATGGCGGATTATCGAATATCACATTGATGTAACTACTTAAAAGTTTGGTAAAATCCATCGATTCGAAAATTTTCCATTTACCTATCAAAGTAAACAGGTGTATTTTCGAGGAAAAATACTATCCTTGATTCCGGTAAGTTTCGCGCGCGGCAACGGCCCAGGAAGCCCGATCCGCCAATCGAGCCTGTTCATTGAAGGCATGGAAAACCATGCTGGACATGAATTCTCGGCGCTTCTTTCAATTCCGGATATTGCAACGGTGCCGTTCGCTGCGGCCGGTCCGTGCAATGGATTCCGTTTCGATCAATTCGCCGGTCAATATCAAAATGAAAATCGCCGGCCTGATTTTGCATGTAGTGCCTTGTGGTTGAAAGTGTCTGGCCGATTAAAGATGGATAAATTTTCCATTACCCTCAGGAGATGATTTTGAACGCAAAAATGATAAATGGTCTGGTGATCGGGCTTTCCAGTCTCGTGCTGGCGGCATGTGGCGGAGACGACGGCGCCGGCGGCGCGAGCCTGCTGAAGGCGCAGGCGACGCCCTCGGTGCAGGCGGCGGCGAACACGGCGGCCGCGGCGGCGCTGCCCTCGAATTTCATTTTCAGTGCCTACAAGGACATCACGATCAACCTGAACTGGAACACCAACGTCATCTCGACGGCGGTGACCGGTTCGCTGCAGCCGGTCCTGAGCGTGCTGCCGGCCAAGCTGAAGACGCTGACCTGGTCGTTCGCCACCGGCGAGTGCGGCAGCGAGAGCTGGTCCGGGCTGACGGGCTCGCAGGTGGCCGCGGCCAATGTGCAGAACATGGTCAACGCGGGCCGCAACTACATCATCTCGACGGGCGGCGCGGCCGGTTCGTTCAGCTGCGGCTCGGACGCGAATTTCACCAAGTTCATCAACACCTATAACTCGGCCAACCTGAAGGGCATCGATTTCGATATCGAGGCCGGCCAGAGCCAGGCCGTGATCAACGCCCTGGTGCAGCGCGTGAAGGCCGCCCAGCCTAAGTACCCGAACCTGCGCTTCAGCTTCACGCTCGCCACGCTGGGCGGCAACGCCGCGCAGAGCCTGGGCGACACGGGCGTGGTGGTGATGAACGCGATCAAGGCCGCCGGCCTGCAGAACTACACCATCAACCTGATGACGATGGACTACGGCAGCGCGAACGCCAGCAACTGCACGCTCAACGGCAGCGGCCAGTGCGACATGGGCAAGTCGGCGGTGGCCGCGGCCAACAGCCTGCACAACTACTGGGGCGTGCCGTACAACCAGATCGAGCTGACCCCGATGATCGGCGGCAACGATACGCAGGGCGAGACCTTCACCCTGGCCGACGTCGCCACGGTGTCGAGCTTCGCGCAGCAGAACGGCCTGGCCGGCGTGCACTTCTGGTCCTTCGACCGCGACAACGACTGCACGCAAAGCTGGGCGTCGCCGACCTGCAACAGCTACGGCCAGGCCGGCACGCTGGGCTTCACGAACCGCTTCATCTCGGCGCTGGGGCTGTGAGCGCCTGAGTACCCGAGCCTGGCCTGACGGGCCGCGCCTTCCGCGAGGAAGGCGCGGCCTTCGCACGTTTATCGTGCGGCGAGCGCGTCGTGCCAGGTCAACGTGGCGCCAGC
Organism: Burkholderia sp. Cy-637; assembly: GCF_011753175.1. Taxonomy (NCBI): domain Bacteria; kingdom Pseudomonadati; phylum Pseudomonadota; class Betaproteobacteria; order Burkholderiales; family Burkholderiaceae; genus Burkholderia; species Burkholderia sp. Cy-637. The sequence continues at coordinate 9,425 of NZ_VWWC01000005.1, forward strand.
ACCGATTCCGGCGGCGAACAGGGCCGTTGCCAGCATCGCGTGGCCTCGCGCCGAAAGCAGCGAGGCCAGCGGCACCAGCGCCAGGATCACCAAGTTGTTGAGCGTTTCGGCGCTGGCTAGCACCGTGCCCTTGTCGCCGGATGAGCGCTCGGCCAGCACCGTGGTGGCCAGCGGCGCGCCGGCACCGAGCGCGGCACCCCAGGCCGCGAGGCAGGCCAGCGCCGCTGCCAAGGGCAGCGGCCACGCGTGAAAGGCCAGCACCGAGACGAGCAGCACGATCACCATCGTCCTCAACGCGCGTTCCTCGCCGCCGGCCAGCTCACGCAGCCGCCCGGCCGCCAGGTTGCCGATGCCGAGCCCGATGCCGAACACGCTCATGCTCAGTCCGAGCCGCGCGACGTCGAAACCATGGCGCTGTCGCAATACTTCCCCGGATAGCAGAAAGGCGGACACGGCGGTGCCGTTCCAGAGCCCTTTTGCCAGCAGCGGCCGTGTGATGGACGCCACCTGCAGCCAGCGCCAGCTACTCGAACCGGGAAATGCGCGCGGCGCGTGGTCGTTCGGCAGGTGACGCGCGCCGAGCAGGAGCACGACGAGGCAGCCCGTCGAATTCGCCACGAACGGCGCGCGCCAGCCGGCCCAGGCGGTGAGCAAGCCTGCCAACGCCGGCCCGAGCACGATGCCGAGCGTCATACCCAGCATGACAGCACCCATTGCCGAGGCGTGGCGCGCTCGCGCTACCCGTTCGGCGACCATTGCGAACGCGCCCGGAATGATGATGGCCGAAGCCAGGCCGCCAAACACGCGCAAGCCGATCGCCACGCCGAGCGTGGGCGAGAAAGCGACGCCCAGCCCATCGATCGCGAACGCGAGCAGGGCAAGACACAGCAAACGACCGCGCGCGACCCGATCGGCGAGCCTGCCGAGCAGGGGCGCGGCGATTGCATAGGCCAGCGCATAGGCTGAGACCAGCCAGGCGACGCGTGTCGTATCGGCACGGAAGGCGGCACCGAGCGGCGCGAGCATCGTCGAGAGCATGAATTCACCGGCGCCGATGAAGAACACCGACAGCGACAGCACGAGCAGCAAGGCGCGTTCGGCGTGAGCGCGCCGCGAGATAGTCGAAGCGGGCAAGGGAGCCTCCCGAAGACAAGAAACGAATGGGGAACATCGGCCGGAAAGGAGCCGTGAAGCGGAACGAAGGGGGAAACGCCGGCGCGAAAGGCCGGGAGGGTGGAACCGGGCGAGAGGTGAGTCCGTGGCGCGAAAGGCCGCGAATGAGGCGAGGCGGGAGCGGATGCAGCACCTCGTGCCGATCCGTTTCGCGATCATGGCGCGTTGCCGCGATGCGGTCAAGCGGCCCGCGAAATCCCGCTTCCGCGTCCCGGCGGCGCTCACATCGCAGCGCAACAAAAGCCGCGTGCATTGCGCAATCCACGGCAATCCCTCGCATTGCCGATGTCGGCCACGGTCAACCGCGTGTCGGGTTTTGCACGCCGTGCGCCCCGGCCCGCGGACTACCCTCTGTGGGCTTGCTGCCCGACCCGCGCGCGGCCGCGCCGGGCGACGCGCAGCACCCAGCCAGACAGACAGGAGACGAAGCGATGAGCAGCAATCGAGGAGTCGTGTATCAGGGCCCGGGCCAGGTCGAGGTGCAGAAGATCGACTATCCGCGGATGGTCGATCCGAGCGGTCGCAAGATCGGCCATGGCGTGATCCTGAAGGTGGTCAGCACGAACATCTGCGGCTCCGACCAGCACATGGTGCGCGGCCGGACCACGGCGCCGGTCGGCCTGGTGCTCGGCCACGAGATCACCGGCGAGGTGATCGAGCTGGGCGGCGACGTGGAGACGCTCAAGATCGGGGACATCGTCACGGTGCCGTTCAACGTGGCCTGCGGGCGCTGCCCGATGTGCCGCGAACAGAGCACGGGCGTGTGCCTGAACGTCAATCCGGCGCGCGCCGGCGGCGCCTATGGTTATGTCGACATGGGCGGCTGGATCGGCGGCCAGGCCGAATACGTGTTGGTGCCCTATGCCGACTTCAACCTGATCAAGTTCCCGGATCGCGACCAGGCGATGGCGAAGATCCGCGACCTGACCTGCCTGTCCGACATCCTGCCCACCGGCTATCACGGCGCCGTCACGGCCGGCGTGAAGCCGGGCTCGACCGTCTATATCGCCGGCGCGGGCCCGGTGGGGATGGCGGCGGCCGCCTCGGCGCGCCTGCTCGGCGCGGCGGTGACGATCGTCGGCGACATGAACGCCGAGCGTCTCGCGCACGCGCGCAAGGTCGGTTTCGAAACCGTCGACCTGTCCAAGGACACGCCGCTCGGCGAGCAGATCGCGGCGATCGTCGGCCGCCCCGAGATCGATTGCGCGGTGGACTGCGTGGGCTTCGAGGCGCACGGCCACGGTTCGTCCGGCCATGCCGAGGAGGCCCCCGCCACGGTGCTGAACTCGCTGATGGAGATCACGCGGCCGGCCGGCGCGATCGGCATTCCGGGCCTCTACGTGACGGACGATCCGGGCGCGAAGGACGCCGCCGCCAAGCACGGCAGCCTGAGCATCCGCTTCGGCCTGGGCTGGGCCAAGTCGCATACCTTCCACACGGGCCAGACGCCGGTGCTGAAGTACAACCGCAACCTGATGCAGGCAATCCTGTTCGACCGCCTGCCGATCGCCGAGATCGTCAACGTCACGGTGATCTCGCTCGACCAGGCGCCGGAAGGCTATCGCAAGTTCGATGGCGGCGCGCCGCGCAAGTTCGTGATCGACCCGCATGGGCTGATCGCGGCCTGAATCCGCGGGTAGTCGACTGGAAACGGCCCGCGCCTCGGCGCGGGCCGTTTTGTTTGTTGCGCGTGCAACGGGTTGGAAAGACGCAGCCGCCGCTCAGCCCACGAACTCGCGTGCACCGAGCGCCTCGGCCGCCGCCGCGACCGGCGCTTGCCAGTCGCCCAGCGTCGACTGGCGGAACAGCCGCATGGTGGGATACCAGGGCGTGTAGTCGACGTGGTTCAGCCAGCGGCTGTCGCCTGCCTGGGAGAGCAGCAGCCAGACCGGGCGCCCCAACGCGCCGGCCAGGTGCGCCGCGCCGGTGTCGATCGAGACCAGCAGGTCGAGCCGGTCCAGCACGGCGGCCGTGTCGGCGAAGCTGCGCAGCGCCGGCGCGAGATCGACGATGCCGTGCCGGGCGATCGCGACGCGCTCCGCCTCGCTGGGCTCGCCCACCTGCAACGAATAGAAGCGGCAGCCGGGCTGCGCCAGCAGCGGCGCCAGGGCGTCGAGCGCGATCGAGCGATAAGGCTCGTGACGCACGCCGGAATTGCTGCGCCAGACCAGCCCGATGCGCGCCTGGTTCGGCGCGTCCAGCGCGGCGCGCACGGCTTCGGGCAGCGCGGCTGCCGGCGGCGCCTCGAGATAGGGCTGGTCGAAGCGTGGCTGGTAGGGCGTGGTCTGGTAGCGCGCGAACAGGCTGAACAGCCAGGTCACGCAATCGCAATCCTCGGCCAGCGAGCCGATGTGCGGGCCCGACTCGCGCACCAGGCCGTCGCTGCGCAGCACGCCGCGCGCCACCTCGGGGACCTGCACGTCGATCGATGCGGCGCCTTCCTGCTTCAGGCACGCGAGGTAGCGCGAATGCATGAACAGGTCGCCCGCGCCGCCTTCCATCATCACCAGCACGCGCTTGCCGGCCACGGAATCGTGATGGCCGAGGAACTTGCGTTCGGCCCATTCGAAGCTGCCTCGATGGCCGGGGTAGAGCGTCTCGACGATGACTTGCCGATGCGTGGCGTCGCGCAGTTCCCGGTAGAGCCGGTGCGCATCGCGATAACGGCCCTGGCCGTAGCGGGCGATGGTCTGCTCGAAGCGGACGATGTAGAGGTTCGGGTCGCCGGCCAGGCCGGCCTCGGCGCGCGTGAGCAGCGCCTCGGCCTCGGCGAAGCGGCCGAGATAGTTCATTTCCACGCCCGCCAGCGCGAGCGCGAAGGGCGTCTCGGCGGCGGCCGCGCAGCGCCCGACCTGCTCGATCGCGGCGGCGGCATGGCCGGCCTCGCGCAGCCGGCGCGCGAGCGCCAGCCCCGCGTCGCCGTGCGGGTCGTTCAGGTAGGCGAGATAGGCGCTCGCCAGCGCGGCTGGGTCTTGCACGTGCGTCCCGGGGGCGGAGGCGCCGGGCGGCAGCCCGTGTCCGCCCGGGGCGGGGACGTCAGGCGTGCAGCGCGAGCACCGGTTGCGATGCGCCGATCGGCAGCATCGGTTGCGCCAGCGGTGCCACCTGCTTGCGGCGCTCGCGCGTGGGCGCGGTGCCGAAGGCGTCGCGATAGCTCTTGCTGAAGTGGCAGGCCGACTGGAAACCGCATGCCATTGTAATGTGCATGATCGACATGTCGGTCTGCAGCAGCAGTTCGCGCGCGCGACGCAGGCGCAGCGTCAGGTAGTAGTGGGTGGGCGTCATGCCCAGGTGCTCGCGGAACAGGCGCTGCAACTGGCGTTGCGACATGTTCGCGAGCCGCGCCAGTTCCTCGCGCGAGAGCGGCTCCTCGATATTGTTCTCCATCAGCGCGATCACCTCGAACAGCGACTTATTCGCGGAACCGAGCCGCGCCACCAGCGGCATGCGCTGCTGGGCGCTGGTATCGCGCACGTGCTCGACGATGAACTGCTCGGCGATCTGGGTGACGCGCGCGGTGCCCACGCGCGGCGCGATCAGGTTCAGCATCATGTCGAGCGGCGCCACGCCGCCCGTGCAGGTGATGCGGTCGCGATCGATCACGAACAGTTCCTTGAGGAAGCGCGTGTCGGGGAATTCCTCCTTCAGCGCCGACATGTTCTCCCAGTGGATCGCGCAGGCGTAACCGGCCAGCAGGCCCGCCTTGGCGAGCGCGTAGGTGCCCGTGCACAGGCTGCCGAGCGCCACGCCCGCACGCGCGAAGCGGCGCAGCGTGGCCAGGTGCTCGGCGGTGGTGGCGCGCTGCACGTCCACGCCGCCGCAGACGAACACCACGTCGGGCTGGCCGACGCATTCGGCGGGCGTGGTGTCCACGCTCAGGCCGTTGCTGGCCGTGACCGGGCCGCCGCCAGGCGAGACCACCGACCAGCGATAGAGCGGCTGGCCGCTGAGGTAGTTGGCCATCCTCAGCACTTCGATCGCGTTGGTGAAGGCGATCATCGTGAAGTTCGGCAGCGGAACGAACGCGAAGTGGGATAACGACGCGGTGCGGTCGGGGGACATGGGGAGCGTTCCTTGAATCGGGAATCGGCGCGCCGGGGAACACGGCTCGGCTATTGTGGAATCCCGCGCAACAAGCATGCCATACGGCTAAACCCTGATCGCACCGTACGTCGGGGCTTCGCGCCTCATGCTGCGGCGCACCGCGGCGGGGAGCCTCTGCACCGCGCCGATCCTTCCGGCGCGCATTCGGCACCGCGCCGGTGCCGCCCGGCTAGGGTAGACCCGTAGCCCGCCCATCCGCCTGGAGACGACCCGCCATCTGCCCGCGAACGACGGACGGGCGGGCGATTGCGGGCCGACTTGTACAAAACGGACGCGCATGTCGGAAAAGGCAAAGAAAGCGTCTGAATTCATCAATCGGCAAAAAATCCGAACGACAAGAATAGAGCCGTCGGCAGCCGCTCCCGAAACCCGCCCTGAAGCCTTGCAGGACGGGCCTCTCAGGGAAAACGCCAGCCGCCCGATCCACCGACCGATCGCCCCCACTACGCGACAATCTGGAGAACCCCATGAGCACGCTGCACCAGGACAGCATCATCATCGATGGCCTGAACATTTCGAAGTTCGATCGGTCGGTCTTCGAGGATATGCACAAGGGTGGCGTGACGGCCGCCAACTGCACGGTGTCGGTGTGGGACAGCTTCATCAAGACGGTCGACAACATCGGCACGATGAAGCAGCAGATCCGCGAGAACAGCGAACTGCTCACCCTGGTGCGCACCACCGAGGACATCGCCCGCGCCAAGCGCGAAGGCAGGACCGGTGTGATCCTGGGCTTCCAGAACGCCCACGCCTTCGAGGACAACCTGTCCTACATCGAAGCCTTCGCCGACATGGGCGTGCGCGTGGTGCAGCTCTGCTACAACACCCAGAACCTGGTGGGCACCGGCTGCTACGAACGCGACGGCGGCCTGTCGGATTTCGGCCGCGAGGTGATCACCGAGATGAACCGGGTCGGCATCATGGTCGACCTCTCGCACGTGGGCGGCAACACCTCCTCGGAAGCGATCGCCTTCTCGAAGAAGCCGGTCACCTATTCGCACTGCCTGCCCTCGGGCCTCAAGGAACACCCGCGCAACAAGAGCGACGAGCAACTGCGCGAGATCGCCGACGCCGGCGGCTTCGTCGGCGTGACCATGTTCGCCCCGTTCCTCAAGCGCGGCATCGACGCCACCATCGACGACTACATCGAGGCGATCGACTACGTGGTGAACCTGATCGGCGAGGACACGGTGGGCATCGGCACCGATTTCACGCAGGGCTACAGCACCGAATTCTTCGACATGCTCACCCACGACAAGGGCCGCTACCGCCGCCTGACCAACTTCGGCAAGGTCGTGAACCCGGAAGGCATCCGCACCATCGGCGAATTCCCGAACCTGACCGCCGCGATGGAACGCGCCGGCTGGAAGGAGTCGCGCATCCGCAAGATCATGGGCGAGAACTGGGTGCGCGTGTTCAAGGACGTGTGGGGCGCCTGAGCCCGGACCGGAAAACCCTTTCATTGATCGATACCGCCATGCGCCCGCTCGTGCAGCGACGGCGCGCGGGGGAACTCGCGCCCGGCGACGGGCGCCGCAAGCCATTCCTGGAGTCAACGATGCAACCGCAACTGCCGATCGACGTCGATCCCAACACCGGCGTCTGGACCACCGACGCGCTGCCGATGCTGTACGTGCCGCGCCACTTCTTCACCAACAACCACGTGGCCGTGGAGGACGCGCTGGGCCAGGACGCCTATGCCGAGATCCTCTACAAGGCCGGCTACAAGTCCGCCTACCACTGGTGCGACAAGGAAGCGGCACTGCACGGCCTGAGCGGCATGGCGGTGTTCGAGCACTACCTGAACCGCCTCTCGCAGCGCGGCTGGGGCCTGTTCAAGATCATCGAGGCCGATCCGGCCAGCGCGCGCGCCCGCATCGAGCTGCGCCATTCCTCCTTCGTGCTGCAGCAGCCCGAGAAGATCGGCAAGCTCTGCTACATGTTCGCGGGCTGGTTCGCCGGCGCGATGGACTGGGTCAACGACACCACGCCGGAAGGCAAGGGCGCGCCGCGCGCCTTCTCGACCGAGGCGCATTGCGCCGGCGAGCATGCCGACCATCACGGCCATTGCGTGTTCGAAGTCTCGCCGCTCGCCGCCTGATCCACCTTCATACCCATACGCCTGACTGAGCCCGCCAGAGGTCGCCCCCAATGCGTTATCCGAACCTGTTCAAGCCCATGACGCTCAACCAGCTGACCTTGCGCAATCGCATCGTCAGCACCGCGCACGCCGAGGTGTACGCGGAGCCGGGCGGCCTGCCGGGCGACCGCTACATCCGCTACTACGAAGAGAAGGCGAAGGGTGGCGTGGGCCTGGCGATCTGCGGCGGCTCCAGCCCCGTGTCGATCGACAGCCCGCAAGGCTGGTGGAAGTCGGTCAATCTGTCGACCGACAAGGTGATCGATCCGCTCACGCGCCTGGCCGACACGATGCACAAGCACGGCGCGAAGATCATGATCCAGGCCACCCACATGGGCCGCCGTTCCTCCTTCCACGGCGAGCACTGGCCGCACCTGATGTCGCCCTCGGGCGTGCGCGAGCCGGTGCACCGCGGCAACGCGAAGATCATCGAGATCGAGGAAATCCGCCGCATCATCGGCGATTTCGCGGCGGCCGCCAAGCGCGTGCAGGCCGCCGGCATGGACGGCATCGAGATCTCGGCGGCCCACCAGCACCTGATCGACCAGTTCTGGAGCCAGCGCTCGAACCACCGCACCGACGAATGGGGCGGCAGCCTCGAGAACCGGCTGCGCTTCGGCATCGAGGTGCTGAGCGCCGTGCGCGAGGCGGTGGGCAAGGATTTCTGCGTCGGCCTGCGCATGTGCGGCGACGAATTCCACGAGGACGGGCTCGACCACGAGAGCCTCAAGGAGATCGCCCAGGCGATGTCGGAGACGGGCCTGATCGACTACCTCAGCGTGGTGGGTTCGGGCGGCGACACCCACAACACCATCGCCAACTGCATGCCGCCGATGGCGCTGCCGCCGGAGCCCTTCGTGCATCTCGCGGCCGGCATCAAGTCGGTGGTGAAGATCCCCGTGATGCACGCGCAGAGCATTCGCGACGCGGGCCAGGCCGAGCGCCTGCTCGCCAACGGCATGATCGACCTGGTCGGCATGACGCGCGCGCAGATCGCCGATCCGCACATGGTGATCAAGATCCGCGACGGCCGCGAGGACGAGATCAAGCAGTGCGTGGGCGCGAACTACTGCATCGACCGCCAGTACAACGGCCTGGACGTGCTCTGCATCCAGAACGCGGCCACCTCGCGCGAAGCGACCATGCCGCACATCGTCGAGCGCTCGCGCGGGCCGAAGCGCAAGGTGGTGGTGGTCGGCGCCGGCCCGGCGGGCCTGGAAGCCGCGCGCGTGGCCAAGCTGCGCGGCCACGAGGTGGTGCTGTTCGAGAAGAACCCGGAAGTGGGCGGGCAGGTGATGATCGCGGCCAAGGCGCCGCAACGCGAGCAGATGTCCGGCATCATCCGCTGGTTCGACATGGAGACCAAGCGCCTGGGCGTCGATCGCCGGCTCGGCGTGGCCGCCGACGAGAAGATGATCATGGCCGAGAAGCCCGACATCGTGGTGCTGGCCACCGGCGGCTCCAGCTTCACCTGGCAAGTGCCGGCCTGGGGCGTGGCCGAAGGCCGTGCCGTCAGTTCCTGGGACATCCTGACCGGCAAGGTCGAGCCCGGGAAGAACGTGTTGCTGTTCGACGGCGTGAGCACCCACGCGGGCGCCGGCGTGGCCGACTACATGGCCAGCCGCGGCTCGCAGGTGGAGATCGTCACGCCCGACGTGAAGGTGGCCGACGATTGCGGCGGCACCACCTTTCCGATCTTCTACCGGCGCCTCTACGCCTATGGCGTGATCCACACGCCGAATTACATGCTGGACCGCGTCTACGAGGAAAACGGCAAGACCATCGCGGTGCTGCGCAACGAGTACACGGAAGAACTCGAGGAGCGCGCGGTCGACCAGGTGGTGATCGAGAACGGTTCCTCGCCGAACGACGAACTGTACTGGAAGCTCAAGCCCGAATCGCTGAACCGCGGCCAGATCGATCCGCACACGCTGTTCGCGGCCGAGCCGCAGCCCTGCCTGTCGGAAGAACTCGGCAACGGCCGCTTCCTGCTGTTCCGTGTCGGCGACTGCATCTCGATGCACAACGTGCACGGCGCCATCTATGACTCGCTGCGTCTCGTGAAGGACTTCTGACGATGAATCCGGCTTTCCTGATTACCGCGCTGCTGTGGCTGTCGGTGGCGGGGCTCGCGTTCGCGGTGGCGCGCCGCTCGGCGTTCTGGCGCGTGGGGCGCGCCACCGCGCCCGGTGCCTTCGGCATCGCCAACCTGTTCACCATCCCCAAGCGCTATTTCGTCGACCTGCACCACGTGGTGGCGCGCGACCCGTATATCGCCAAGACCCACGTGGCCACCGCCGGCGGCGCGATCGCCGCGCTCGGCCTGGTGTTCGTCAACTACGGCCTGGCGATCTATTCGCCCTGGCTCGACAAGCTGATCTTCCTGGCCTCGCTGGCGATGCTGGTCGGCGCCGTGTTCGTGTGGCGCCGCCGCGCCGCCAGGAACGTGCCGGCGCGTCTTTCGCGCGGCCCCTGGAACACGCTGCCCTGGCTGCTCGGCTCGTTCGCGCTGGGCCTGACGCTCTACGCGATCGTGCCGGCCGGTGCGATGTCGGGCGCGGTGGCGGTGATCTGCGCCGTGCTGATCGCGATCGGCGCGTTCGCGATGACCTTCGGCGCGGCGCGCGGCGGCCCCATGAAGCATGCCATCGCCGGCCTGCTGCACCTGGCCTTCCATCCGCGCCAGGAGCGCTTCGCGGCGACGCGCGAGAGCTATACCGGCAACGGCTCGGCCGTGCCGCCGACGGCGCTCAAGCTGCCCGACATCGGCAAGCATGAATACGGCGTGGGCAAGCCCGTCGAATTCCGCTGGAACCAGCTGCTGAGCTTCGACGCCTGCGTGCAATGCGGCAAGTGCGAGGCGGCCTGCCCGGCCTTCGCCTCGGGCCAGCCGCTGAACCCGAAGAAGCTGATCCAGGACCTGGTGACGGGCATGGCGGGTGGCACCGACGCGGCCTATGCCGGCAGCCCGACGCCGGGCATCGCGGTGGGCCGCCATGGCGGCGAGCCTAACGGGCCTATCGTCTCGGGCCTGATCGAGGCCGACACGCTGTGGTCCTGCACCACCTGCCGCGCCTGCGTGCAGGAGTGCCCGATGCTGATCGAGCACGTGGACGCGATCGTCGACATGCGCCGCAACCAGACCCTGGTGCACGGCACGGTGCCGGGCAAGGGCGCCGAGGTGATCGCGAACCTGCGCGAGACCGGCACCCAGGGCGGCTACGACACGGCGGCGCGCTACGACTGGTCGGTCGACCTGGAGGCGCCGGTGGCGCAGCCGGGCCGCCCGGTCGACGTGCTGATCGTGGCCGGCGAGGGCGCCTTCGACATGCGCTACCAGCGCACGCTGCGCGCCCTGGTGAAGGTGCTGAACAAGGCCGGCGTGGATTACGCCGTGCTCGGCCGCGCCGAGACCGATACCGGCGACACCGCGCGCCGGCTCGGCGACGAGGCCACCTTCCAGCAGATGGCGAAACGCCTGATCGCGACGCTCGACGCGTTGTCGTTCAAGCAGATCGTCACCGCCGATCCGCACGTGATGCACAGCCTGCGCAACGAATATCGCGCGCTCGGCGCCCGCTACACCGTCAAGCACCACACGGCCTTCGTGGCCGAGCTGGCCGAAGCCGGCAAGATCGCGCCGAAGGCCAGCGAGACGCTGCGCGAAAAGACCATCACCTATCACGATCCCTGCTATCTCGGCCGCTACAACGGCGAGACGGAAGCGCCGCGCAAGCTGCTGAAGTCGATCGGCATCCAGGTGGTGGAGATGGAGCGCAACGGCCTGCACGGCCGCTGTTGCGGCGGCGGCGGCGGGGCACCCCTGACCGACATCCCCGGCAAGCAGCGGATCCCGGATATCCGTATCGCCGACGCGCGCGCGATCGGCGCCGAGGTGGTGGCGGTGGGCTGCCCGAATTGCACCGCGATGCTCGAAGGCGTGATCGGCCCCCGGCCGGACGTGCTCGATGTCGCCGAACTGGTCGCCGCCTCGCTGGAGTGAATCGATGAACACCATCAAACGTATCGATCCGCGCCGGCCCTTCGTGGTCACGCCGGCCGGACTCAAGCGCATCACCCTCGGCGAGGTCGCCGTGGCGGGCGGCAAGGTCGCGCTCTGGACCGGCCACGGGCATGGCAAGGACGCGCCCAAGCCGAGGCGCGAGATCGAGGCGGCCGAGCACCGGCTGCTGGTGGTGGCGCATCCGGAGCGCGGCTCGCTCGACGATCACAGCTGCCAGGTGCTGGCCGCCGCGGCGCTGCTGGCCGACGCGCGCACCGAGGTGGTGCTGCTGTCCTTCGGGGAACTGAAGGACGAGGTGGCCGCGCTGGGTGCCGATCGCCTGATCGAGCTGCCGGGCTTCGAGCGCCGCGCCTTCGCGCCCGACGCGGAGCTGCGCGCACTGCTGGCTTGCGCCGAGGCGCTCGCGCCGCGCCATGTATTCCTTCCCGACAACGCCACCGGCGACGGCGACCTGGGCCGTCGCTACGCCGCCGCGCTCGGCGCGAGCGTGGCCGTGCAGGTGGTCGAGATCGACGCGAAGCATGTTGGCGTCTACGCCGATGCGAAGCGGGCCTTCTCGACACGCGCGCTGCCCGAGGTGGTGCTGCTCGCGCCCAACGCGGTCGAGCCGAAGCTGCCCTTCGTGGGCGCCGGCGAACGCATCGACGCGCCGTTCTCGCTCGGCGCCGATCGCATCGGCGCTTATCGCGACCTCGGCCTGGAAGAAATCGACGCGGCCCAGGTCGCGCTGGAGGAAGCCGACTTCATCGTCTCGGCCGGCAACGGCGTGACCGATATCGGCGCGTTCGAGCAACTGGCCGGCGTGTTCGGCGCCGCGATCGGCGCGAGCCGCGTGGCGGTCGACAACGGCCATTTCACGCGCGACAAGCAGGTGGGCGCCACCGGCAAGACCGTCGAGGCCAGCGTCTACATCGCCTTCGGCATCTCGGGCGCGGTCCAGCATCTGCAGGGCATCAAGGATTGCCGCCACGTGATCGCCGTGAACCTCGATGCGAGCGCGCCGATCGCCAAGCGCGCCAACCTGACCGTGGTGGCCGACACGCAGGCGACCATCGCCGCCCTGGTCGAACAAGTGAATGCCGCGCGCGCGGCACGCGGCCGGGCCGAGCAACACGGCAACCGGCACCTGGAAGGAGTGGCTGCATGAACGCCCCGCGCAAACTCGCGAAGCTCGCCGTGCTGGTTTCGGTGGGCCGTCATCCCGTCAGCGGCACGCCGCGCTACAGCCGCAACGACGCCGCGGCGCTGGAGCTGGGCCGCAGGCTGGCCGGCGAACACGGCGCCCAGCTCGACGTGCTGCATGCCGGCGACGCGGCCAATCCGGCGCTGGCCGACTATCTCGCGCTCGGTGCGCGCAAGCTCGAGGTGCTCGAATGCGGGCCCGGCGACGACGCCGTCGCGCCGCTGGCCGAGCGCCTGGCCGGCTACGACCTGGTGCTGACCGGCACGCGCGCCGAAGGCGCCTTCGACACCGGCCTGCTGCCTTACCAGCTCGCTGCGCGGCTCGATGTCGGCCTGGCCGGCACGGCGGTCGATATCGAGGTCTCGAACGGCGAGGCGGTGATCCGTCAATTCCTGCCCAAGGGCCTGCGCCGCAAGGTGGCGGTGCGCCTGCCGGCGCTGGTGGCCGTGCATCCGCTGGCCAATGCCCAGCCGCGCTATGCCTTCGCGCGCCAGCAGGCCGGCAGCATCGCGCCGGTGCGCGTGGCGGCCGCCGCCTCGGCCGAATCGGCGGCCTGGCGCACCGGCCCGGTGGAGCGCAAACCCGTCAAGCTCGCGGCCGCCGAGAAGCGCTCCGGGCATGCTCGGATGCTGTCCGCGACCACCACCGAAAGCCGCGGCGGGAACGTCGTAATTGAGGGGAGTTCGGTCGAAAAAGCACAAGTGATCCTGGCGTATTTGCGCGAGCATCAACTGATCGATTACTGAAATCGCTGACCCATGCCTGTCGGCAAGAACCAAGGATTGAGTCCGGAGCAAACGATGAATCAAACGGCAGACGTTCGCGCGCTGGTGGAGCGCCGCAAAGCGGGTTACAGCCTGGAAGCCCCGTTCTACCTGAGCGAGGAGATCTTCCAGCTCGACATGGAGGCGATCTTCCGCAAGCACTGGATTCAGGTCGCGATCGAACCGGACGTGCCGGAACCGGGCGACTACGTGACCGTCGAGCTGGGCAGCGATTCGATCCTGATCGTGCGCGACGACGACATGGAAATCCGCGCCTTCCACAACGTGTGCCGGCATCGCGGCGCGCGCCTCTGCAACGAGGACAAGGGCTCGGTCGGCAATATCGTCTGCCCCTATCACAGCTGGACCTACAACCTGAGCGGCGCGCTGATGTTCGCCGAGCACATGGGCGAGAAGTTCGACCGCTGCAAGCACAGCCTGAAGTCGGTGCACCTGCAGAACCTGGGCGGCCTGCTGTTCGTTTGCCTGGCCGACGAGCCGCCGGCCGACTTCGAGAACCTGCGCGCCGCGATGGAGCCCTACCTGCTGCCGCACGACCTGCCGAACACCAAGATCGCCGCGCAGATCGACATCATCGAGGAAGGCAACTGGAAGCTCACGATGGAGAACAATCGCGAGTGCTACCACTGCGTCGCGAACCATCCCGAGCTGACCATCTCGCTCTACGAATACGGCTTCGGCTACCAGCCCTCGCCGGCCACCGCCGAAGGCATGGCCGCCTTCGAGCGCACCTGCGTGGAGCGCGAGCAGCAATGGGGCGAGCTGGGCCTGCCCTCGGTGGAGGTGGAGCGCCTGCTGGACACCACGGGCTTTCGCACCCAGCGCCTGCCGCTCGACCGCGCCGGCGAATCGCAGACGCTCGACGCCAAGGCCGCCTCGCGCAAGCTGCTCGGCGAATTCGAGCGTGCCGACCTCGGCGGCCTGTCGTTCTGGACCCAGCCGAACTCCTGGCATCACTTCATGGCCGACCATATCGTCACCTTCTCGGTGATCCCGCTGTCGGCCGGCAAGACCCTGGTGCGCACCAAGTGGCTGGTGCACAAGGACGCCAAGGAAGGCATCGACTACGAGGTGAAGAACCTCACGGCCGTGTGGAACGCCACCAACGACCAAGACCGCGCGCTGGTGGAATTCTCGCAGCGCGGCGCCTCCAGCAGCGCCTACGAGCCGGGCCCGTATTCGCCCTACACGGAAGGCCTGGTCGAGAAATTCTCGGCCTGGTACATCGGCCGCATGGCCGACCACCTCGGCGTTTGACCCCCGACAGCACAGACAGGAACAGGCGGAGCAAGACATGATGCGAGATGCCGCGAACTTCGAACCGGTGGACAGCCGCGTGACGCAGCCCGAATTCTGGCGCGCCGTGCCGGAACGCTGGACGAGCGACGTCGAGGAAACGCTGATCTGCTGCCACGTGCGGCAGGAAACGCACGACGTGAAGAGCTTCTTCTTCCGCTCGCCCTCGGGCCGCTCGTTCGCCTTCGAGCCGGGCCAGTTCGTCACGCTCGAGCTCGACATCGACGGCGAGACCATCAACCGCTGCTACACCATCTCGTCCTCGCCGGCGCGGCCGCATACGCTGTCGATCACGGTCAAGCGCGTGCCGGGCGGCAAGGTCTCGAACTGGCTGCACGACAACCTGCTGGCCGGCGCGCAGGTGCGCGTTCTCGGCCCGGCCGGCGAATTCACCTGCGCGCGGCATCCGGCGCGCAAGTACCTGTTCCTCTCGGCCGGCTCCGGCATCACGCCGCTGATGTCGATGAGCCGTGCGCATCACGATCTCGCCGAGGATCGCGACATCGTGTTCGTGCACAGCGCGCGCACGCCCGAGGACATCATCTTCTCGCGCGAGCTGGACCTGATCGCCGCCAACCAGGCCAATTTCCGCACCTCGTTCGTCTGCGAGCGGATCGGCACGCGTACCAACTGGCACGGCGTGACGGGTTACCTCTCGCTGCCGCTGCTCAAGCTGATCGCGCCGGATTTCATGGAACGCGAGATCTTCACCTGCGGGCCGGCGCCCTATATGAAGGCCGTGCGCGACCTGCTCGACGAAGCCGGTTTTGATCGCAAGCAGTATCACGAGGAAAGCTTCTCGTTCGAGACGCTGCTCGACGAGGCCGCGCCCGAAGTGGTGGAGACGCTGGTGGAGGAGGGCGTGCCGGTGCCCGATACCACGCACTACACGGTGAGCTTCGCCAAGAGCCGCCGCGAGATCAGTTGCGGCGCCGACCAGCACGTGCTCGAGGCCGCGCGCCAGGCCGGCGTGCGCCTGCCTTCGTCGTGCTCCCAGGGCATGTGCGGCACCTGCAAGGTCAAGCTCGTGTCGGGCCAGGTGGAGATGAAGCACAACGGCGGCATCCGCCAGCGCGAGATCGACCAGGGCATGGTGCTGCTGTGCTGCAGCAAGCCCTTGTCGGATCTGGTGGTCGACAAGTAAGGCACTGGTCGGAGCAATACCGCGGGAAATCCGGCGCGTCGCGTATGAGCAAGGACGTGTCGGAAAACGACGATACCGGGGAATTGTGGTTACGGAACCTAGAGAGACCCCATAGAGCAACGCTACGGATTGCTCAGGACCACCCCAAGGAGATCGACCATGAATTTCATCGGAAAGCTGGCTTGGTGCGGCGCCTTCGCGGCGCTGCTGACGGCCGTGGCGCCCGCGGCAGTCGCCGATACCAAGCCGACCATCAAGATCGGCTATGTGGAAGGCTGGGATGACAGCGTCGGCACCTCGAACGTGGCCGCGCAGATCATCGAGAAGAAGCTGGGTTACCCGGTGCAGCTGGTGCCGGTGGCGGCCGGCGTGATGTGGCAGGGCGTGGCGCGCGGCGACCTCGATGCGACGCTGTCGGCTTGGCTGCCGGTGACGCACGGCGCGTACTGGGATCAGTTCAAGAGCAAGGTGGTCGATCTCGGCGTGAACTACCCGGGCGCGAAAATCGGCCTGATCGTGCCGACCTACGTGAAGGCCAAGAGCATCGCCGACCTCGAGGGCGAGAAGGCCGACTTCGCCGGCCGCATCGTCGGCATCGATGCCGGCGCCGGCGTGATGCGCAAGGCCGATGACGCGATCAAGGCCTATGGCCTGTCGTACAACCTGATGGCGAGTTCGGGCAGCGCGATGACGGCCGAGCTGGCGCGGGCCGAGAACGCGAAGAAGCCGATCATCGTGACGGGCTGGGTGCCGCACTGGATGTTCGCGAAGTGGGACCTGCGCTTCCTCGACGATCCGAAGAAGGTGTTCGGCGAAGCAGAGCACGTGGACAGCGTCGCGAATCCGAACCTGGAAACCAAGGCGAAACCGGTGGTGGCCTTCCTGAAGAAGTTCCAGTGGAAGCCGGGCGAACTCGATGCGGTGATGCTGGCGATCCAGGGCGGAGCGAAGCCCGATGCGGCCGCCGAGCAGTGGATTTCGCAGCACGGTGACCGCGTCAAGAGCTGGACCGACGGCGCGCAATAAGCCGACGAGACTGGCAGAAAGATAACAACATTCAAGATAACGAAGTAAAAAATGCCCGTCCGATCGATGGTCGGACGGGCATTGTTTTGCTCGAAAAACCGCATATTTCCAGGCATTTTGTGAAAAGCTTGTTACACTATGCCGCTTGTGCGGACTCTTACTAGGAGGTTCTGGATGAGTCAAGCAGGACTGCGCGCGCGCAGCACCAGCGAGGTCGACAAGACCATCTCACATGCAGAAGAAGGCCGCTCACTGCATCGCGGCCTCAGTTGGAAGGATGCATTCTGGGTCACCAGCGGCGTACCGGCAGGTGTGCTGTTCACGATCGGCGGCGTGTGCGCCACGATCGGCCAGCCCGCGTGGGCCATATGGATTGGCGCAATCACGATGGGCCTGTTGCAAAGCGCGACTTATGCGGAAATATCGGGGCTATTTCCACATAAATCGGGCGGCGCGTCCGTGTACGGCGCGATTGGTTGGGTACGCTACGGCAAGCTGATCGCCCCGGTTTCGGTGTGGTGCAACTGGCTGGCCTGGTCCCCGATGCTGGCGCTCGGCTGCGGCCTGGCCGCGAGCTATGCGCTCACCTCCCTGTTCCCCGCCGATGCCGCGATCCAGCACTGGCAACTGACCATCGCCAATCTCGGCTTCATCAAGCCTGGGCTCACGCTGCGCATCAACGCGACCTTCGTGATCGCCACGATCCTGCTGCTGATCACGTTCCGGCTCCAGCACAGCGGGGCGTCGAAGGCTGCCAAGACGCAGCGCATTCTCGGTATCGCATCGCTCACGCCCTTGCTGATCGTCGGTATCGTTCCGTTCGTGACGGGCGATGTGCCGATGTCGCATCTCTTGCCGCTGCTCCCGCTCGGGCACGATGCGCAGGGCAATCTCACCGCGGCGACGTTCGGCAGTTGGAACGGGCAGGGCGTGGTGATGGCGCTCGGCGCGATGTTCATGGCCGGCTGGGCTTCCTACGGCTTCGAGACGGCGGTCTGTTACACGCGTGAATTCAAGGATCCGGCGCGCGATACCGCCAAGGCGATCTTCTGGTCCGGCGCGCTGTGCCTGATCGTGATGACCCTGGTGCCGATGGCCTTCCAGGGCGCGCTCGGCACCAGCGCGATGCTCGATCCGAAGATCGGCGACGGCACCGGCGTGGCCGCCGCGATGGCGAAGATGGTGGGCGGCGGTGCCTGGGTGGCCAATGCCATCGTCGTGATGCTGATGCTGTCGATCCTGCTGATCGTGATGACTTCGATGATGGGTTCGTCGCGCACGCTGTACCAGGCTTCGGTCGATGGCTGGCTGCCGCGTTACCTCTCGCATGTGAACGAGCACGGTTCGCCGACGCGCGCGATGTGGACCGACCTCGGCTTCAACCTCGTGTTGCTGATGATGTCGGACTACATGACGGTGCTGTCGATCTCGAACGTCTGCTACATGATCTTCGTGTTCCTGAATTTGCAATCCGGCTGGATCCATCGCATGGATCGCGGCGAGTGGAAGCGGCCGTTCAAGTGCCCGACCTGGTTGCTGGTGGCGGGCTCGATCTGCGGCTACCTGAACCTCGTTTATGTGGGCGCGGGTGCGAACCTGCAAGGCGATGGCACGCTGCGCAATGGTCTGATCGCGATGCTGCTGATCGTGCCGGTGTTCCTCTATCGCCATTACTGGCAGGATCGCGGACGGTTCCCGAAGCAGATGCAGAAGGATATGGAGCTGGCGGTGCCGCGACGGCATCCTGTCCATGAGATGCTGCCTTATGCGGCGCTGATCGCGGCGGCGCTGACGATCGCGGTGTCCTACTACCTGGCCTGGCATTGATGAAAAAGCGGAGCCTTCGGGCTCCGCTTTTTGTTTGGGTCAGCGCAATACCTCCACATGATCGGCGTCGACCTTGGCGTGGCCCCAGCCCTTGCGCTCGAACTTGCCGAATATCTTCACTTCGTTCTTCTCGTTGACGGGCTTGCCCGGTACCCAGCGCCAGATCTTGTCGTCGATCTCGAGTTGGATCGTGCCGGTCGAGTCGGCGAATTCGTAGTCTTCCCCGCCGAGATGGCGGACGATGCGGCCTTGCAGTTGCACCGGCTGGTCGTGCCGGCCGTTTGCGAGGATTTCCTTCACGGTGGTGGCGATGTTCGCGGAAGGGCCGGCGTACTGGGCGTGGACGGTGGGGGCCAGCAGGCTGGCGAGGGTGACCGTCATGATTCGGGCGAAGTGCTTCATGATCTTCTTCCTGTTCCTGGATGGCTGTTGCGCCGCGGATGCCGCATCGCAGGCGACGGCCGGTGTTTGGGAAACGGAAGGTTAAGCAGATCGGGAAGGGACGTCGAAGCGGCACGGCGCCACAGCGGGCTGGTAGGAGAAGAGGCCGGGGGAGTGAAATGGAAACGCGCGGCTCAGTTGCGTGGACGTGATGCCGGGCGTTTGTTCGAATCGTGTCCGAGGTTGCGAAGCTGTTTGCGAAGGCGGAGGTTGTCGGCGAATATCGTGGCGAAGGCGATGATTGTTGCGATCGGGAAAAACCATTCACCCGAGTAATGAAGCAGCACCCACGCGACAGCAGAGATGACCAGCGCCGTTGCGATCAATGTGATTTTGTCGATGATCCAGTTCATGCGTTTGCCCTTGCCCCAGCGAGGCGTGCCCGAAATGCAAAGATGTGGCTGCTGGTGAAGATTTCCGGATGCTGTACGAGGACACGATACACGATCGGGGGTATGAAAATTCCTCTTCCGGCAGCCCATTGTCGTGCGTGTGATGCCGCAGCCACCGTGTTTGTGCATGAAACCGAGGCGCCTGTTGCAACCATCAAACTACCAATAATTGCGCCTGCGTAGTAGCTTGCTGACAAGGCCGAAATGACAGCCAGCAACTCGAGCTTGGTTGTCGCACCGATAATCTCACCAATGGTCGCATCAGCCCCAAGCTTGCCGATAGCACCCAGGATCGTTGCGAGGGTCCCGGCTGCCGTCTGTTGTGCAGAGAAAAGACTGGCTGGAGCTGGCAGTCCCAGTGCATCCATGTTGTCCTTGAACACATTGTAGAACGTTGTGCATGACGCCATTTTTTGTCCTCGACGAGCGGTTGTCCCGGCGGTGCATCACGGTTTTTCTGCGGATGCCGCATCGCAGGCAACGGCCGGTGTTTGGGAAACGGAAGATTAAGCAGATCGGCGAGGGACGTCGAAGCGGCACGGCGCCACAGCGAACCGTGTGAGAGGATGCGGCGAGATAATTACCGAGTTTCAGAGGTGGGACATGACGTTCACGGTCACCCGTGTTTCCCGAGGCGAGATCCTTTTGAACGATGACGCATGGAATGTCCGAGTGTCGGGTGAAGGCCTGCTGCCATCGAAGCCCGGTGAGCCAGCATTCGTCGTGTACCTGGACTCGATGAACAGCATCGACATGCAAGGAAAATCGGCGCCGACAAGCGACGCCGTTCGTCACGAGATCATCGAGTCAATCAGGCTTTATTTTTCAACGCGCGGCATGCAGGTGGTATTCGAGTAAGCATCCATTGGCTGTGCTCGCAGGAAGGCATTCAGCCCAGGTAGCTGGCCTTGTCCTCTTGCAGATAATCGCCGAGCCGTTTTGCGGGTCGACCGATCAGCGATTCCAGATGATCGGTGACGATGGAGAGATTGCCGGCGCGGATTTCCGCCTCGATCGACGCCAAGACAGCAACAAACACGGCAGGAACGCCGGCCGCGTTCAATCCGGCTGTGAATTGCTCGTCATTCACCTTCACCACGTCGAGCGGCTTGCCCGTGGCGCGACGCGCCAGCTCGGCGATTTCCTCGCGAGTTAGCGCCTCGGAGCCGGTGAGCGTGTAGACCCGGCTATCGATGCTCGGGCCGGCCAGCGCCACGGCAATCGCTTCGGCGATTTCCTCTCGCGCCGCATAGGACGTTCTCCCACCTTCCGCCGCCGAATGCCAATGCCCGCTCTTCAATGCGGCGGGCAGCGACATCAGCAGATTCTGGTGGTACCAGCCGTTGCGGAAGATCAGGTACGACAAACCCGTTGCCTTGATGGCTCGTTCGGTCTCCAGATGATCGTGAGCGAAGCTCAGCAAGGAACTGTCCGGATTGAATTGCGAGGTATAGGCGAGGCGCTGAACCCCGGCCGCTGCCGCCGCCGAGACCGCATTGCGATGTTGCTTCAGCCGCGCGCCAGCTTCTTCCAGGGCATCCGTCGAGATGATGAAAGCGGTGCTTACACCCTTGAAAGCTTCGATCAAGCCCTGGTGGTCTTCAAAGTCCGCCTTGCGAACCTCGATTCCCGAAGCCGCCAGATCGGCAAGCTTCCCGGGGTTGCGGGAACCCGCGATGATGCGGGCCGGCGTCACGCCGCGCACCAGCAGATGCTGGATGACGAGGCGGCCGAGATGGCCGGATGCGCCGGTGACGAAAATGGTGTCGTTCATGGACTGACCTTATTCCGAGTGTTAGTCTCATTTCGAGAGTGACTCGATCATCGGGCCTCCCTGCGTCCCCGTAAAGAAGGCAGTTTTTGAGGAGATAGTTACCAAATGGGAACCACCGAGATGCCGGCATGCCCGATCAAGGCGCGGCTGGAAAAGGCGCGGGCCAAGTATCCGCTGTGGGCGAATTGCCCGGTGCGCGACGTCATGGATGTGATCAATGGGCGATGGAGTTCGCTGCTGATGATGGCACTGGCCGAGAAGCCGCATCGATTCGGCGAGCTTCGCCGCCTGGTGCCCGATATTTCGCAGCGCATGCTCACGCAGACGCTTCGCGATCTGCAACGAGACGGCTATGTCTATCGCGAGGTGTTTCCCACCAAACCGCCGAGCGTCGAATATGGCCTCACCGACTTCGGTCGCTCGATGTTCGCGGCGCTCAACGTGCTGATCCAGTGGGCCGACGGCAATCACGCCGAGGTGACGGCCGCGCGCCTGCGTTTCGATGGCGAGAGCGAGGCGGCATGAGCCGTGCCTCGGGCCGCCCGCCTTGCGCTCCGATCCCAAGGCGGCTCGTCGCCAAACGCTTCGGCGAGGTAATCGACGAAGCGGCGCACCTTGAGCGGGATGCGTCGCGCGCTCGGATACACCGCCTGGATCGCCAGCTCGGTGGCGCGATAGGCGGGCAGCAGCGCCACCAACTCGCCGCGCCGAAGATGCTCGCCGAACACGAAGCTCGGGCCATAGGCGATGCCGGCGCCGGCCAACGCGGCGGATAGCAGCATTTGCGTGTTGTTGGCCGCGATCCGGCAAGGGCCGTCGATCACATGAGCGCGATTCCTCGAATCGAACAAGGTCCAGTCGCCGGCGGAGACGGCCTCGCTGAACGCCAGCCGCGGCGCCTGGCGCAGGTCGCGAGGCGTGCGCGGCGTGCCGTGTCGTTCGAGGTAGGCCGGTGATGCACATACCACCATCCGGCAAGGCGCAATCCGCCGAACGACGAGCGCGGGATCGTCCAGCCTCCCGACCCGGATCGCCACGTCGATGCCGGCATCGAGCAGGTCGACATAGCGGTCGCCGAGCGTGACCTCCACGTTCACGTCGGGATGGTCTTCCAGATAGCGCGCCGTTACTTCGCCGAGATGCATCGCGCCGAACGTGACGGGCGCCGCGATACGCAGCACGCCGCGCGCCTTGCCCTGCGAATCGCGGGCTTCCCGATTGGCATCGTCGAAGGCTTCGAGGATCTGCTTGCTGCGCTCGTAGTAGGTCTGGCCCGCGTCGGTCAGGCTCAGGCGTCGCGTGGTTCGCTGCAGCAGCCGCGCGTTCAATTGCGCCTCGATCGCGCTCACATGCTTGCCGGCCATCGCCGGCGAAAGCCCGAAACGGCGCGCGGCGGCCGCCAGGCTGCCTTCTTCCACCGCGGCGACGAACACGGCGAGGCTTGTCAGTCGGTCCATTTCCTGTTCCTCATTCGATAGCACGATTATCGACTGTCGATACGCTATCGCCAATTATCGAATGAAAGACTCGGATCTACGATGGCGTCACATCACCGAGAAGGAGTATCTGGATGGACATCGAAACCAATGGCACGCGCATCCACGTCAAGCAGCAGGGCAATGGGGAACTGGCGCTGGTGTGCCTGCACTATTACGGCGGCTCGTCGCGGACGTGGGATGCGGTAGCTACGGAGTTGGCGGACCGCTATCGAATCGTCGCTACCGATCATCGAGGCTGGGGCGACTCCGCGGCGCCGATGGACGGTTACCGCATCGGCGATCTTGCTGCCGATGCGGAAGGTGTCATCGACGCGTTGGGTTTGCAGCGCTATGTGTTGGTGGGGCATTCGATGGGCGGCAAGGTCGCTCAACTGATGGCATCGCGTCGGCCGCGTGGGCTGGAGGGCCTGGTGCTGGTTGCTCCGTCGCCGCCGTCGCCAACCATGCTTCCCGAGGAGCAACGCGCGATGCTGGCGGGTGCGTATCAATCGCGCGAATCGGTCGAGTTCGTCATCGACCACGTGCTCACCGCGAGGAAACTGGATGCCGCCCGGCGCGAGCAGGTGATCGAAGACAGCCTCAAGGGCGCGCCGCAGGCCAAGGCCGCTTGGCCGAATGTGGCGATGCTCGAGGATATTACCGAGGCAGTGCCGTCGATCGATGTGCCCACCATCGTCATCTCCGGCGAGCGCGATCAAGTGGATCCCATCGCCACGCTGCAAGTTGAGTTGCTGCCACGTATTCCGCAGGCGGTCATGCATGTCGTGCCGGGAGTGGGGCACTTGTTGCCGCTCGAAGCGCCGGCGGAGCTTGCGCGGATAGTTGGTCGATTCGTGGACGGAGCGGGGATGAAGGGAGACGAGCGGCGCTCAATATGGTGTTGATCTTTCGA
This sequence comes from Burkholderia sp. Cy-637, assembly GCF_011753175.1. NCBI lineage: Bacteria > Pseudomonadati > Pseudomonadota > Betaproteobacteria > Burkholderiales > Burkholderiaceae > Burkholderia > Burkholderia sp. Cy-637. The sequence goes on from NZ_VWWC01000005.1 coordinate 33,125, forward strand.
AGATGCTGATGTTTGGCCGTCAAGTGCGCGCGCGACGGGCCCGCAAGCGTGTAATGGCTACGTTTGCGAGCCAGACGACGATGCCGGCGACAGCAATCGAGATGATCAGTATTGCCAGCATAGCGAGCACTTCCATGTCATCTGGGTTGGCCAGTTCATCATGGCCGGCCGCGTTGAGAAGAAAGAGGAGGCCGTCGTTCAGCAGGTCAGGCATCTCGATTGGCAGGCATGCCGCGAGATTGGCGAGCAGCCATCCGCCCACCAAGGTCGCGCCGATATTCAACGCAATCTTTCCAAATTTCTTCATTTCACTTCGACCGTGCCATGGGCTTTGAGGCTTGCCCCTGGCACTGGGAGGTCAGCTCTTTCGGAAACCGAAGATTAGGCAAGCTGGTTTGTTCTGTCGAAGCGGTACAGCGCCACATTGGTGGCTGATGATCGGCTGAATGCCGAGAATCTTTCCCGATCCATATCGATTCGTATCGACTGCGGAAGTAGGTGTTTCGTAATAATTCCACCTGCATTTCCCCATCCCCCTACACAAAGCTGTCACGCATCTCCCCCACCATTCAGCGGCAAACGCTTTCCCCCAAGCTACCGCGAGCAATAGACACCGGAACACGGTGCGGTTGGCGACCCAAACGACGAGACCCCATGAGCCCACGCATCTCCACGCTTGCTTGCGCAGCGACGCTGCTGTTCCTGGCCGCTTGCGGCAGTTCCGACGGCACGAACTCCTCGCCGGCTTCCACGGCCGCCAGCCTGAACCTGTCCGGCGTGGTAGCCGCCGGCGCGCCTGTCGTGGGCGTAGCCGTCACCGTCACCGACAGCACGGGCAAATCCACCAACGCCGGCGTGACCGACGCGCAAGGCAAGTTCACCGCCGCCGTCAGCGGCACGCCGCCCTTCGTGCTGACGGCGCCGTTCAACGACGTAGACGGCAGTCCCGCCACGCTGTCGGCCGTGATCGATCCGGCCGCGAACGGCACGGGCAGCCCGGCCGCCGCGGTAGCGAACCTGAACCCACTCACCTCGCTGCAGACGCAGCGCGTGCTCGGCCTGGTGCCGAGCGGCGCGCCCAGCGCCGCGCAGATCGGCGCGGCCAAGATCACGCAGGCCAGCATCGCCCAGGCCGGTGCGGACGTGACCAGCGCGCTGCAGCCGCTGTTTACCGCCTTCGGCGTGTCGGCCAACGCGGCCAGCAACCCGATCAGCGACGGCACCTACGTGGCGAACGCCAGCAACCCGCTGGACAACCTGTTCGACATCGCGCATTTCAACGTGCACACCGGCAGCATCGCGGTGGGCGCCGACGCGAGCCGCGCCACCGTCACAATTCCCGTCACGGGCGCGACCTCCGGCCCGGTGCCGGCGGCCGCCGTGGCGTCGGCGCTGGCGCTCAGCAACGGCCCGACCACCACGCCGATCCAGCACGTGATCGTGGTGGTGGGCGAGAACCAGACCTTCGACGGCCTGTTCGGCGGCTACGTCGCGCCGAGCGGCCAGACCGTGAAGAACCTGCTGTCGCAAGGCATCATCAACGCGGACGGCTCGCCCGGCCCGAACTTCGCACTTGCTCAGCAGAGCCAGGGCGCCACGCAGACGGCCTACACGCTGCAGCCCACGCGCGCGAGCGCTTACACGACGCTGCCGCAGCCGGAGCAGATCGGCATCGTCAACCTGCAGACCTTTGCCACCGGCACCGGCGTGGCGGACACGCGCTTCCCGGCGAACCTGCCGAACGGCCCGTTCCAGATCAGCAAGTACGTGCCCTACGCGCAGGAGATCACGCAGCTCGAGCCGTTCGGCCTGACGCTGTTCACGATGACGGGCGACCCGGTGCACCGCTTCTTCCAGATGTGGCAGCAGACGGGCGGCGACAACAGCAAGCACGACATGTTCACCTGGGTGGCCACGACGGTGGGCCAGGGCGGCGACACCAGCGGCATCACGCCGAGCAACCCGTCGCAAGGCGGCGAGCTGATGGGCTTCATGAACATGTCCACCGGCGACGCGCCGTACTTCCAGTCGCTCGCGCAGACCTACGCGATCAGCGACAACTACCACCAGTCGATCATGGGTGGCACGGGCGCGAACTTCTTCTCGATCGCGACCGCCGATTCGCCGTTCTTCAACAACGCAGGCGCCGTGGCCACGCCGCCCGCGAACCAGATCGAAAACCCGAACCCGATGTCGGGCACGCCGAACTTCTACACGCAGGACGGTTATGAAGGCGGCTCCTACGTGAACTGCTCCGACGCGAGCCAGCCGGGCGTGAAGCCGATCCTCGACTACCTCGCCGCCAGGCACGTGGCCGCCAACTGCGACGCGGGCAAGTACTACCTGGTCAACAACTACAATCCGGGCTACGACCTGAACGGCAACGTGCAGCCGATCGGCCCGAACAACTTCAACTATCCGCCGCAGACGGTGCCGACCATCGCCGAGGCGCTGGCCGCGAAGAACGTGTCGTGGAAGTGGTATACGGGCGGGCGCGAGTCGGGCGACCTGACAGGCGAGACGCAATTGCTCGAGACCGTCGACAGTCTGCCGCAGGCGCAGGCTGCCGCCGCGGCGCAGTCCACGCAGTACAACAACATCGGCGATCCGCTGGTGGCCTCGCAGAAGGTGATGACCACCGCTTCGCTGCGTTCGAACCTGGTCGGCCTGACCACCTTCAACAACGACGTGAAGAACGGCACGCTGCCGGCGGTATCGTTCGTGGTGCCGAAGAACCTGGACAGCGGCCACCCCGGCTACTCGGCGCCGGCGACCTACGAGACTTTCCTGAAGACGCTGATCGGCAACGTGCAGGCGAACCCGACGCTGTGGGCGCATACCGCGATCGTGATCACCACCGACGAGGGCGGCGGCCACTTCGATTCCGGCGCGATCCAGAACCTCGACTTCTTCGGCGATGGCCCGCGGATCCCGATGCTGGTGGTGTCGCCCTACGCGCGCAAGGGCGCGGTCGATCACACCTATGCCGATCACGGTTCGGTGCTGAAGTTCATCGAGCGCAACTGGCGCCTGCAACCGCTTTCCGCGCGCAGCCGTGACCGCCTGCCGAACCCGGTCGGCACCGCGCAAAGCGTCTACCTGCCCGTCAACACCACCTCGATCGGCGATCTGATGTCGATGTTCAGCTTCTGATGGAGAAAGCGTCGACGCGGGCCGTCAGGGCCCGCCAGGCAATGGAAGGCGTAGTGATGGCTGCCGCCGCGATCGGGCTGCTCGGCTCGATCGCGATGCGCAGCGCCGATGCCGTGCAATTCCCTCAGGTGGCCGACGCGGGGCAGGGCGGCGCGTCGGCACCGAAGGCGGGTGCCAAGGCCCGCCGTGCCGCGCCCCCGCCGTTCAAGTTCAATGTCTGGGTGCGCTACCCGGCGGTGCCCGAGCATCTGAGCCCGGCCGCCGAACTCGGCAAGCAACTGTTCTTCGATCCCTCGCTGTCCGCTTCCGGGCGGATGTCCTGCGCGAGCTGCCATAGCCCCGAGCACGCCTACGGGCCGCCGAACGGGCTGGCGGTGCAACTGGGCGGCCCTGATATGAAGCATCCGGGCGCACGCTCGGTGCCCTCGCTGCGCTACCTGACGTTCACGCCGATGTTCAGCCGTCACTTCTATACGCCCGCCTCGGAAGACGTGGAGGATGAAGGGCCGACGGGCGGCTTCATGCGCGACGGCGCGGCGGCGTCCTTGCACGCGCAGGCCGGCTTGCCATTGCTGAATCCGGACGAGATGGCGAACCGCGATCCGGCGGCGGTGGTGGAGGCGCTGCGGCGCGGCGCGAATGCCGAGCGGTTTCGCGCGGTGTATGGAGCGCAGGTTTTCTCGCAGCCGCAGCAGGCGTTCCAGGATATCGGGCTGGCGCTGGAGGCGTTCCAGACCGAGGATCCGAGTTTTCATCCGTATACGAGCAAGTTCGATGCGGTGATGTCGGGGCATGCGAATTTCACCTCGGCGGAGCTGCATGGGCTGTCGCTGTTCAATGATCCGGCCAAGGGCAATTGCGCGAAGTGTCATCTGGATACGCCCGGGCCGGGTGGGCGGCCGGCGCAGTTCGCGGATTTTTCGTTTGCCGCGCTAGGGGTGCCCCGGAATGCGGAGATTCCGGCGAATCGGGATCCGAATCATTACGACCTTGGCTTGTGCGGGCGGCCGGAGCTGGCCAAGGAAACGAGCTTCTGCGGGATGTTCAAGTCGCCGACGCTGCGCAATTCGGCGTCGCGGAGCGTGTTCTTTCATAACGGGCGGTATCACACGCTAGAGGATGTGATGCGCTTTTATGTGCAGCGGGATACGAACCCGGAAAAGTGGTATCCGCGCAAGGCGAATGGGAAGGTGGACAAGTATGACGATCTGCCGGTGAAGTACCGGGAGAACGCGGATGTGGCGGATGCGCCGTTCGATCGGAAGCTGGGAGGGAAGCCGGCGTTGAGCGAAGCGGAGATCCGGGATGTGATCGCGTTTTTGAAGACGCTGGATGATGGGTATTCGGAGCGGGCGGGTGGGGGGCGACGGAAAGACCCTAAAAAGCACCGCGGAAAGACGGTTGCCTCTCTATAAGGCATAAAAAAGTCGAGTGAAATATAATTTGACTATATGCTGAGTTTTATCTATTTATTAAAAATAAAACCTGGACGCAGCGTCTGATCTTAGTGTCGTTGCTCCGAAAAGGGTCGGTTTCTGTGTTGCCTCCTCTCTCTTTTTTTGATTGCAAAATGTAATCGAGACATTTGAGGTAGATGTCTTTAGTATTTGCGCGTGCTAGCTAAGATGCCATGTGGCTTGGAATGAGGGGCATGCTTACGCAGAGCTTTGCTGGACGCATGGCATCGAGAGAAATGCGGGTTTGGGTCCGGCAATGAATCAGTGCTTTACACTATATAGACGCTGATGCCCGGACGTTAGCTTGAACTTAGTTATGCATGTGAGTGTGCTGTTATTGGTTCGCATCGATTCGTTGTTCCAATTGATCAGGTCGGCGGTGTCGGCCGACCAGTTTTAGGTTAGGCTGTTACGCGACGGTTGGAGTGATGCAAGAGCGTAGTGCTAATTGCGCTTGATTTGAATTGACGGGTTCCGATTTTTAAATATTTAATCGGGAAGATTGTGTATTTGAAATGGAAGGACCGCAGGCGAGTTAGATCATTCGTACCAACCAGAATTATATGATTCATATTGGGCGTTGTTGCTGGTTGGGCGAATTGCCCACAAATACCTGCTCCCTTGAACTTTGCCGATTCTCTGGTTGAACTCGGTAAGGACGGCGTCATCGTATTGTCTCCTTCCTGAATATTTTTTTTCTCGTTGCTTGTTGAACCACGGAAGGCAGTGGTGTTTGTTAATAAATGCCGATATCAAATCGGCTTCGACATATTGGCAAAGATTGAGATCATTGGATCGTACGCAATCGGCGACTCTAATTTCGATTTCTGCATTGGGGACGGCAACGAGTAACTCCGCAATCCATTTTGCGTGATTGTAGAGGCGTGTTGCGGCGTTGCCTTCTCCAATGTATATGACTGGAGAAAATTCATCGCCGTAGGCGATTGCGACATCTCCTTTTAAGCGGACTACGTAAACGCATTGACTCGGTTTGTCTAGGCTTGGAAATTGCGCGGTAAGTCGACTTCTCACCAATGTGGCTGCCTCAATAGCGTCGATGCCGGTGAATCCAAATTTAACGGAGATCGGGTCTCGCCAGCGTATGTGATTTATTGTTACTAATGCCATAAATAGCTCGTTTCTTGTTGTTGTGTTGTTAAAATACGTAGAATATTGTTTGTTGGTTATATTGATTTATTTTCTATTAATTTATGATTGGGGTTGAGTGGTTGATGGTAGTTTGCTGAGTCAGGGAGGCGGTGGTGGCTACTGCGTATCATATCCTACTCCAGCTTCTCCGGGCATTCAGTGCTCATTTGGGAGCACCGCCACTACGAGGCTTGTTACTGGGCCCTTGATCCACGGAAATGTAATTGCCCGAAAGCAGCGCTTTTCCTCTCGATGCGAATCGCCTGTGAAGGATTTGAAGAGGTGGGCATCATCCTTTCGGGGTAAGTACGCATCGACGTAATCATCGGCCAGCTCGTAATCCCTTTGATCGACGAATCGGAGAACGGCGTCAGCCGACACGGCATCTCGATCAGGGCGCCAGCACATATTGCGGTCGCTACAAGAAGTCCAAGGAATTCAACGAAAGCGATGCAGCATCGCTCCGTGGAATCCTGCGACGAACCCAAAAAAAGCCCCCACACATTCCTGCGCGGGGGCTGTCAAAGTCAGAGACTAAAGGAAACACTCAGCCCGGCAAGCGTTCCCGCCCACCGAGTCACATCAAACTCAGCCAAACACCACCGTCCGATCCCCATTGAGAAACACCCGCCGCTCGATAAATGCCTTCACCGCCCGAGCCAGCGTGATCGACTCCATATCCCGTCCAACCATCAGCAGCCGTTCCGGCCGATACGAGTGATCGACCCGCTCGACCACCTGCTCGATGATCGGCCCTTCATCCAGGTCATCGGTAACGAAGTGAGCCGTCGCCCCGATCAGCTTGACGCCACGCGTATGCGCCTGGTGATAAGGCTTCGCCCCCTTGAACCCCGGCAAGAACGAGTGATGAATATTGATCGCCCGATTCGCCAGCTTCGCGCTGGTTTCCGGCGACAGCACCTGCATATACCTCGCCAGAATCACCAGTTCAGCCCCACTGGACTCGAACATATCCAGCCACTGCGCCTCCTGCTGGGCCTTCGTCTCCGCGGTGATCGGAAAATGCCGAAACGGCAAGCCATGCTGCACCGCCAGCGGCTCCAGATCCGCGTGATTGGAGGCAATCCCCACGATATCCATCTTCAGCTCGCCCATCTTCCAGCGGAACAGCAGATCCGCCAGGCAATGCTCGAGCTTGGAAACCAGGATCATCACCTTCGGCCGCGCATCGGCATCATGAATCGCCCACTGCATCTGGAAGCGCTCGGCGATCGGCGCGAACTCGGCTCGCAGCGCGTCGATATCGGGCGTATCGGCCGCATCGGAGGCATGGAACACGCAGCGCACGAAAAAGCGCCCGCTCAGGTCGTCGTCGAACACGGTCAGTTCGTCGACATAGCAGCGGTGGCTATCGAGCACGCCCACCACGGCGGCCACCTGGCCGGCCGCGCTGGGGCAGGATAGCGTCAACAGGAATCGGGAGTTGCGAACGGAGCCGGACATGCTTTCCTCGGATCACCGGTGGCGCGGCGCGCCACACGCGGCCGCTTCTCGCGGCAGGGCTCCAGTAGACCAGTCCGTAATCCGGGTGGATAGAATCGAAACGCCGTGCCGCTGGTATCGAAACGCCAAACCGGGGCGGTGGCGGCACCCAACCGACAGCGCCGAACCATGATCAGCCGCCCAGCCCCTCAGCGCCCGCTCACGGCGGCATGAACCGGCGCCGCCGCCACGGCGCGCCCGGCGCCGGCCGGCTCGCGGCAGCGGTCGAACAGCCAGCGCCGGAACCGGCCCACCGCCGGCGCCTCGGGCCGCGATGGCGGCCGCACCAGGAAATACCCGCGCTCGGTCACCGCCGTCGCCTCCACGCAGCGCACCAACTGGCCACTCGCAAGCAGCTCGTCCACCAGCGGCGACCAGCCCAGCGCCACGCCCTGGTTCATCAGGGCGGCATGCACCACCAGCGCATAACTATTGAACGTCAGCCCATGCGGCTCGGGCGGGGCGGTGAGCTGGTGGGCGGCGAACCAGCCGTGCCAGTCCAGCCAGCGTTCCGGCTTGGTCGGCTGCACGTGCAGCAGCGGCAGCGCCAGCAGGTCGGCCGGGCCCTTCAGCTTGCGTCGATGCGCGGCCAGGAAGGCCGGCGAGCACACGGGCGTCACGGCTTCCTCGAACAGGCGCGTGGAAGTGCAGGCCGGCCAGTCGCCGTCGCCGAACAGGATCGCCACGTCGGCGTGGTCGCGTTGCAGGTCGGCGTGCTGGGCCGTCACCACGCGCACGTCCACGTCGGGCATCTCGGCCTTCAGTTGCGCCAGGCGCGGCATCAGCCAGTAGGTCGCGAAACCCACGTCGGTCACCAGGGTGAGGGCGCCGCGGGCGCGGCGTTCGCGGATGTCGGCGGTGGCGCAGCGCAGCGTGTCCAGGCTCTGGCGCACCGCCTCGAACAGGCGCGCGCCGTCCTCGGTCAGGGTCACGCCGCGGTGGCCGCGCTCGAACAGCGGCGCGCCGAGCGCTTCCTCGAGCTGCACCACGCGCTGGCTGACGGCCGGCTGCGTCGAGCCCAGCTCGCGCGCGGCGGCCGTGAAGCTGGCCAGGCGCGCCGCCGATTCGAAGGCGGACAGCGCCTGCATCGGCGGTAACCGATCGGGACTTCTCATAAGCACCTCTGATGGCCCATAAGCAAACGACCTCTTCCCCGCGCGATTCCAGCCGGCGACAGTGAAGCCTGCCGCGGCGCGCTCGCCGCGCCGAAAACCCGGCGCGGCCGGCAGCGCCGCGATCCCGTCGATTCTAATTCAGTCAATTCGCGATGCTTAACACGAAGCCGAATATCCTTATCTTGATGGCTGATCAACTGACCCCGTTCGCCTTGTCCGCCTACGGACATCGCGGCGCGATCACGCCTACCATCGACCGCCTGGCCGCCGGCGGGGTGGTGTTCGAATCGGCCTATTGCGCCAGCCCCCTGTGCGCGCCCTCGCGCTTTTCCTTCATGTCGGGCAAGCTGCCGGCCGCGATCGGCGCTTACGACAACGCGGCCGAGCTGCCGGCCCAGACGCTCACCTTCGCGCACTACCTGCGCGCGGCCGGCTATCGCACGGCGCTGGCCGGCAAGATGCACTTCTGCGGGCCGGACCAACTGCACGGCTTCGAGGAACGCCTCACCACCGACATCTACCCGGCCGATTTCGGCTGGGTGCCCGACTGGAGCCAGCCCGAGGCGCGGCCGAGCTGGTATCACAACATGGGCTCGGTGCTCGACGCGGGCCCCTGCGTGCGTACCAACCAGCTCGATTTCGACGACGAGGTGACCTTCGCCACCCGCCAGAAGCTCTACGACCTGGCGCGCGAGAAATCGGCGGGGCAGGACACGCGGCCGTTCTGCCTGGTGATGTCGCTCACGCACCCGCACGATCCCTACGCGATCACGCGCGAGTATTGGGACCTCTACCAGGACGAGGACGTGCCGATGCCGGCCGTCACGCTCGGCTACGACGAGAGCGACCCGCATTCGAAGCGGCTGCGCGCGGTCAGCGAGATCGACCGCACGCCGCCCAGCGAGGCGCAGGTGAGGGCGGCGCGCCATGCCTATTACGGCTCGAGCTCCTATGTCGACGCGCAGTTCGGCGCGGTGATGAACGCGCTGGAAGCCTGCGGCTTCGCCGACGATACGATCGTGATCGTGACGGCCGACCACGGCGACATGCTCGGCGAGCGCGGCCTCTGGTACAAGATGACCTTCTTCGAGGGCGGCTGCCGCGTGCCGCTGATCGTCAACGCGCCCAAGCGCTTCGCGCCGGGCCGCGTGGCGGCCTCGGTCTCGCACCTGGACCTGCTGCCCACCCTGGTGGAGTTCGCCACTGGCGGCGCGCCGGTGGAATGGCCGGATAGCATCGACGGACGCAGCCTGCTGCCGCATCTAAGGGGCGGCGCCGGCCACGACGAGGCGATCGGCGAATACCTGGCCGAAGGCGCGATCGCGCCGATCGTGATGATCCGGCGCGGCGAGTGGAAGTTCATCCACACGCCGGTGGATCCGGACCAGCTCTACAACCTGCACGACGATCCGCGCGAGTTGCGCAACCTCGCCGACGATCCGGCGCTGGCGGAGCTGGTCACCGCGTTCCGCGCCGAAGTGGCCAAGCGCTGGGACCTGGACGCGATCCACGCGCAGGTGCTGGCCAGCCAGCGCCGCCGCCGCTTCCATTTCGCGGCGACCACGCAGGGGCGCATCGCCTCCTGGGACTGGCAGCCGTTCCAGGACGCGAGCCAGCGCTACATGCGCAACCACATCGAACTCGACACGCTCGAGGCGATGGCGCGCTATCCGCGCGTGCAGGGCTGAATACCGGGCGCCGGCCACCCGCCGCAGGCCATCCATCCATTCCATAAGGAAAACCCACGATGACACGCTTCAATCGATCTGCCGGGGCGGCTCGCGCGCCGCGGCGCAGCACCTTCGCGACGGCCGCGCTGTCGGCCTTGCTGGCCGTCGTCCTGCCGGGCGCCTTGGCACGGGCGGCCGAGCCCGCCGCCTGTACCGAGGTGCGGATGGCCGCGCCGGGCTGGACCGATATCGACGCCACCAATGCGATGACGGGCGTGGTGCTGGATGCCCTCGGCTATCGCCAGCGCGTCTCGAACCTGTCGGTGCCGATCACCTTCCAGGGCCTCAAGAAAGGGCAGATCGACGTGTTCCTCGGCAACTGGATGCCGGCGCAGGGGCCGTTGGTCAAGCCCTTCGTCGAGGAGAAGTCGATCGAGGTGCTGCACCCGAACCTGACGCACGCGAAGTTCACGCTGGCCGTGCCCGACTACGTGGCGGCCGCCGGCGTGCACAGCTTCGCCGACCTCGCCAAGTACGCCGACCGCTTCGGCAATCGCATCTACGGCATCGAGCCGGGCGCGCCGGCCAACCAGAACATCAAGCGGATGATCGCCGACAAGGCGCTAGGCGCGGGCAACTGGAGCCTGGTGGAATCGAGCGAGACCGGCATGCTGACCCAGGTCGAGCGCGCCGAACGCGACCGCCAGTGGATCGTGTTCCTGGCCTGGGAGCCGCACCTGATGAACACCAGGTTCCATCCCGTCTACCTGTCGGGCGGCGATGCCTACTTCGGCCCCGACTACGGCGGCGCCACCGTCAACACGGTCGCGCGCAACGGCTACGCGAACCAGTGCCCGAACCTCGGCAAGCTGTTCCGGCAGGTCAGCTTCAGCGTGGACGTGGAGAACGCCATGATCGCCTCGATGCTGATCGACAAGCTCTCGCCCACCGATGCCGCGAAACGCGCCCTGCAGGCCCATCCCGACCTGCTCGACGCCTGGCTGGCGGGCGTCACCACCGCCAGCGGTGCGCCTGCGCTGCCGGCCGCCAGGACGGCGCTCGGCCTGCACTGAGGCGCCCGGAACCCGCGCGAGGTTCGCGGCGGCGGCACCGCGAACCCGTCTCAGGGCTTTCACGGGTCGGTCGCATACAGACCATTTGTTGTCGTTCGCAGACGGGTGACCCATAAATTGGGTTTGTATTTTTTTCCTCACGTGTCCGGTTCGCGATTCGGCTTTGCCGGCCACGCCAGCGTCACCCGTTTCAAGCAAGGCTTCGGACCCGCGCCGCGCGTGGGTCATTCTTCCAACAGGGATGCAGGTTTGGGGTTGCCACGATGAAAAAAAGAATGAAAGTTGCCGCAGCCGGCGCCGCCGCGCTGGCCATGGCGGGCGTGTCGTCGACGAGTCACGCGCAGAGCAGCGTCACGCTGTACGGCATCATCGACGCCGGTATTACCTATGTGAACAATTCCGGCGGCGCGCATGTGTTCAAGTTCGACGACGGCGTGTCCTACGGCAACCGGATCGGCTTCAAGGGCACCGAAGACCTCGGCGGCGGCCTGAAGGCGGTGTTCGCCCTGGAAAGCGGCTTCCGGCTTGGCAACGGGCAGCTCAATTTCGGCGGCGCGCTGTTCGGCCGCCAGGCTTATGTCGGACTGCAGAACGACTGGGGCACGCTGTCCTTCGGCGACCAGCTCGACATGACCGAGGAGATGGTCTACCTGACCAATGTCTCGGCCTGGGCCAGCGGCTACGCGATCCACCAGGGCGACTTCGACCGATTCAACGGCGACCGCCTGCCGAACTCGGTGAAGTTCCTGTCGAACACCTTCGCGGGCTTCAAGTTCGGCGGCATGTACTCGTTCGGCAACGTGGCCGGCAATTTCCACCGCAACAGCGCCTACAGCCTGGGCGCGAGCTACGCGAACGGCGATTTCTCGGCCGGCGCCGCCTATACGCAGCTGAACAACCCGAACGGCATCTACGCCTTCGATCCCTACGCGATGATCGGCACCAAGACCTTCCTCGGCCAGCCGACCGTCAGCGTCGATCCGGCCACGGGCGCGGTGACGGACCTGTTCTCCAGCACGCCGATGAACATCGACAAGCAGGGTACCTTCGGCGTGGGCGCGAGCTACGCGATCGGCAAGCTCTCGCTGATCGGCAACTTCACCTACACGACGATCAAGGGTTTTGGCCAGAGCTCGCACATGCAGGTGTATGAAGGCGGCGCGACGTATCAGTTCACGCCGGCGCTGAGCCTGATCGGCGGCTACCAGCACACGCGCTTCGAGGGCCATCACTGGAACCAGGGTTCGGCCGGCGTGCATTACCTGCTGTCCAAGCGTACCGACGTGTATATCTCCGGCGACTACCTGCGCGCCTCGAATGGCGTGGATGCCGTGATCGGCTACAGCTTCACGCCGTCGACCACGCAGACGCAGGCGGACGTGCGGATCGGCATGCGCCATTCGTTCTGATGCGTTGATGATGGGCCGGGCGGCCCGGCATTGCGAACCAGGGGCGGCGGCCACGCGGCGAGCGTGGCCGCCGCCCCTTCGTCGTTGTCCATGCCGAATCAGTCGTTATTGTGCTGATGGACTGTCACGTCCGCCCGCATCGCGTTCCCGATCTGGCTTCTCACGGTATCGTCGTCCGCGCCCGACATCAGCTCGACGTGCGTTTTGACAAGTCGCTCCGTATGCGCATCCGGGAGGCGGTCGGGCCGGATCTGGGCCAGGCTGCGATGGTGCGTGTCCGCGTTCAATCGTCCGCCATCGGCCTGCTCGCCGCGGATGAACTCGGCCACCGCGCTCTGGTTGCCCTGCGCGGCCATGGTCTTGGCCTCCAGGAACACGTCGACGATGGGGGCGACGTGCAAGGACATTTCATGATCGATGACATGCGCGCCATACCCGCTGTTCTGGGTGAGCACATGGTTTTCGTTCACCTGCACAGAGAGCGAAAGCGGATGTCCGGCGGCGATATGCTGCGCGAGCGCCGCCGGATCGGTATGGACTCCCACGCCGTTCACTGACGCGCCGGTGTTGCCCGCTCGGCTGGCCGGCATGCGGTTCGAGGTGGAAAATTCCAGCTCGATGTCCTTGGGGTGCTGCTGGATCGTATCGACCAACGGGGCAGGCACGCGGCTGTCGGCTTCGCAGTACATCATGAGTGCATTGCTGTACCGGCTCGCGTCGTGCTCGAATTCTCCGGATACCGAAATGTTCTGATAGGCCTCGGCGTGCTCGGGTGCCTCCATCGGGTACGCCGAGGCATGCTGGTTCGGCCTGGAGGCGCGCTGGGTACCCGCATCCGGACGCGACTTGTCCGAGCGATTCGACGTCGGCCGTTGCGGGAGATTCTGCAGGGCGCCGCCCATGCGGGATCGCGTCTCCGTCGGCTGCGGCCGGGAACCCGGCGTGTGCGCCGCCGGCTGGGTGGAATCCTGGCCGGTGGCTGGGGTGGTGCCGTGGATCGATGGCGTGGAAAGTTTCATCGCTTGTTCTCAACAGGATGTCGGATGGGGTGGAGATGAGGCGACCGATGGATCGCCGCCCTGGCTGGGGCACCTCCGTGCTTGCACCACCTCATCGCGGATGAGCCTGCATGGCAATGTAGCCGTCATCCTGTTTTTGAATTCTCAGTTTGACTGAGTGTGTCTCAGCAATAGGCTGCAATTGATGAATTGCGCTCCGTGCGACGGGGCTTCGCGCGAATCTCACGATTGCTCAGCGGATTTTCTACACTGGTGCGTGTGCTGGGTTTCAGCAGGCCTTCCGTGCCTTGTCGGGCTCGCGCAGCGTGCCAGGCTCAGCGCTGCGTCTGCCGGTCGTTGCGCGGGCTCGCGCCGAAGCGCGCCCGGTAGCTGCGCGAGAAGTGCGAGGGCGATTCGAAGCCGCAAGCCACGCAGATCGCCGTGATCGTCATGTCGGTCTGCTGCAGCAGTTCGCGGGCGCGGTCCAGCCGCAGCTGCATGTAGAAGCGCGTGGGCGTGTCGTTGAGGATCGAGCTGAACAGGCGCTCGAGTTGGCGCCGCGTGATGCCGACGTCCTGCGCCAGCGCATCCGAGGACAGCGGCGTCTCGGTATGCCGCTCCATCGCGCCGATCACCTGGATCAGCTTGCGGTTGTGCACGCCGTATCGCGCCGCGATCTCCAGCCGCTGCCGATCCGAATGCTGGCGGATCCGGCCCACCACGAACTGCTCGGAGATGGTCGCGGCCAGGTCGGCGCCGTGCCGGCGGCCGATCAGCTCCAGCATCATGTCGATCGAGGCGGTGCCGCCCGCGCAGGTGATGCGGCGCTCGCCGGTCTCGAACAGTTCCTGCGTCGCGTTCAGGCGCGGATAGCGCTCGCGGAACGCGGCCAGTGCCTCCCAGTGCAGCGTCAGCGTGTGCGAGGGGTCGAACAGCCCGGCCTCGGCCAGCACGAAGCTGCCCGTGTCGATCCCGCCGATGGTGGCGCCGCCCAGGTGCTGGCGCCGCAGCCAGTCGCCCAGCGTGCGCGTGTAGCGCGCCAGCGGCTCGAAGCCGGCGATCACGAACACCGTATCGGCGTGCTCCACCTCGCCGAAGGCCGCGTCGGCGTTCAGCGCCACACCGTTGCTGGCCAGCACCGGCGCGCCGTCCATGCTCAGTAGTTGCCAGCGGTACAGATCGGGGCGAAAGCGGTTCGCCACACGCAGCGGCTCGATCGCCGACATGCAGCCAAGTGCAGAAAAGCCGGGGAGCAGCAGGAAGTGGAGGGTTTCCGGCATGGGGCGGGCGGGTGAGGTGAGGGCGGGGCGCGCTTGATTATAGAGGCTGGCGGACCCGGTACGGCACTTGAGACGAACGAGCAGTTTGTTGAGCCGCGCGGACATTCATCGAGAAGCGTCGCGGCACTACAGTGGATACACGTGATCGACAAGGAGATCACGAACCCGCAGCGAAACGACATGGGTCGACAACGTTGCGAACGCAACCAACATATCACTGGAGTCCATCATGAAGACGCTTCTCGCCAATCGTATCGTCGCCGCCACCGCAGCCGCCGTTGCCCTCACGTTCGCCTCTGGCGCCGCCCAGGCGCAGACCAGCCAGTTGACGCGTGCACAGGTGCGCGCCGAACTCGTGCAACTGCAAGCCGCCGGATACAACTCGGCGCGCGGCGAGGACACCACGTACCCGGCACAACTGCAGGCAGCCGAGCAGCGCGTGGGGCAGCAGCAGATCGCCGTGCGCACCATCAGCGACGAGCAGGGTTATGGCGGCAGCGTCGGCGGCGCTTCGGCTTCGGGTACGCGCCATCACCATGTCACCCTGGAAAACGACGGCATGAAGCCCGTCTATTTCGGTCAATGAGCGTGGCCATGGCCGGCACGCACAGGATCGGTGCCGGCCCCGATCAGTTCTTTATCTCGGGATGGAAACGGGCTGCAGGCTTGGTGGAGGACGGCTCGGCCATCACCTGCTCTCGACGCGGCCCGGCGCATCGAGCACGCCGCGCGGATTAGCAATGCCAGGAGCGGCCCGCGCGCGTGGCACGCGATTGTTTCAGTGATTTGACGTGATTCTTCCAATTCCAGGAAAGGTGCCTGCGCAACCAGGTCGACATTTTCCGGAGCGGCCTTTCCTATACTCGCCGGCGTCTCAACCCGGCGTTTCAATGGAACTGGAGTCTCACGGTGAAAAGAATATCCCTGGCCACGGCCTGCCTGGCCACCTTCGCGGCAGCCTCGGCGCACGCGCAAAGCTCGGTCACCCTGTACGGGCTGGTCGATGCCGGCATCGCCTATACCAACAACGTGGGCGGCAGCGGTCGCGTCGCGCTCGCCAGCGGCAACATCAGCGGCAGCCGCTTCGGCCTGCGCGGCACCGAGGACCTGGGAGGCGGCCTGCAGGCGATCTTCGTGCTGGAGAACGGCTTCAGCGTCAACAACGGCCAGCTCGGGCAGAACGGCCGCATGTTCGGCCGGCAAGCCTATGTCGGCCTGGCCAGCAAGCAGTTCGGCACGCTCACGCTGGGCCGCCAATACGACGACGTGGTCGATTTCGTCTCGCCGCTGTCGGCCACGGCCGGCACCTTTGGCGATTCCGGCTTCGCGCATCCCTACGACAACGACAATCTCCAGCACAGCGTGCGCTTCAACAACGCCGTGAAATTCACCAGTCTGGACTACGCCGGTTTCAAGTTCGGCGGCATGTATGCCTTCAGCAACAGCACCGGCTTCGCCACCAGCCGCGCCTACAGCGTCGCGGCCAGCTATGCCCACGGCCCACTCACGGCTGCCGCCGGGTATTTGCAAACCAATGGCTCGGGCACGCGCACGCCGGGCGGCACCGCGTTCGCGAATACCGGAGGCGCGGTCGACCAGGCCGAGGTGAAAGGCAACTTGAGCGCCGACGTGCAGCGCAGCGTCGCCGCCGGTGTGAACTACGCGTTCGGTCCTGCGGTGCTGGGCTTCGTCTATTCGCACAGCCAGTACCAGGGCACCAGCGCGTTCGGGCTCGGCAACGGCTCGGCGCGCTTCGACAATTACGAGCTGAACGGCATGTACCACCTCACGCCGGCGCTCAGGCTCGGCGTGTCCTATGCCTATACCGACGCGCATCTGAGCGGCGCCACCGCCTACGGCACGGATCCGAAGTGGAACCAGGTCAACGCGATCGCGCGTTATGCCTTGTCCAAGCGTACCGAGTTGTATGCCGAGGCGATGGTCCAGCATGCCACCGGCAGCAGGAACGTCGCCTCGCTCTACAACGCCGGCGGCGCGTCTTCCACGGGCAATCAGGTAATGGGCGCGGTGGGGATGCTGACGCGCTTCTGAGCCTGGTTTGATGACGGCGACATCGTCGCCGTCTTGCTTACACGCGCTGCCGCTCGGCCCGGGTCGCGCTGACCAGCCGGTGCACGGCCTCGACCACCGCCTCGGGATTCGCCCGGTTGCCGCCGGCGATGTCGAGCGCGCTGCCGTGCGCGACCGAGGAGAACAGCACCGGCGTGCCGATCGTCATGCCCGCGGTGCGATTGGTCGCCAGCAGCTTGGCCGCGATATGCCCCTGGTCGTGATACATGACGACGAAAGCGTCGTAGCCGGACTTCTGGAACATCGTATCGGCGCCGAACGGGCCGTCCGCGTCGATGCCGAGTTCGCGCGCTGCCTTCAGCGCCGGCTCGATGATGCGCGCCTCGTCGTCGCCGAACATGCCGTGTTCGCTCGCATGCGGGTTGAGCCCCGCCACCGCGATGCGCGCCGCGCCACCGTTGCGCGACAGCACCGCATGGGTTGCCTGCAGCACGCGCAGCACCCGTTCCTCGGTCACCAGTTCCAGCGCGCGGCGCAGGCTCACGTGCAAGGTGGTGTGCACGATGCGGGTGGTGTCGAAGCACAGCATCAGGAAGGCATCGTCGGCCGGCGTGCCGGTGCAGCGCGCCACGAAGGACGGGTAACCGTCGAATTCGATGCCGGCCTCCTTGATCGAATACTCCGTCTGCGGGCAGGCCACTACCGCATCGACGGCACCGGCCATCGCCGCCTCGATGGCGACACGCGCGGCCTCGATGGCGGCACGGCCATGCGCGGCGGCGATCTTGCCGACTTCCAGCGGTTCGGGCGAGAACTGATCGAGCGCGAGCAGGGTGACGTCACGCCCGCTCGAAGTCACGGCCTCGCGCGCCTCGGCGATCGCATGGATGCGCGCGTCGATTCCGCAGGCACGCGCGTGCCAGGCCAGCGCATCGGCGTCGCCGACCAGCAGGGGATCGCAGATCTGGCGCACGCGCGCGTCGAGCGCGGCTTTCAACGCGATTTCGGGGCCGATTCCGGCGGGGTCGCCAAGCGCGATGGCGATTCTGGGACGGTGCATGGACTTCGTCTCCTCCAGGGAAATACAGGGTGGTGCTCAGTGTTCGTCGGCCACGTCGATACCGATCTCGCCGTTCTCGACATGGGCCTCGTAGGTCTTCAGCGGAATCATGCAGGGCGCGGATACCACGGCGCCGGTACGGATGTCGAAGGCGCCGTTGTGGAAATCGCATTCGATCCGATGGCCTTCGAGGCAACCCTCCGAGAGCGAACCCGGGCCGTGCGTGCAGGTGTCGTCGGTGACGAAGAACTGCCCGTCCACATTGAACACGGCCAGCGTCAGGCCATGCTTCTCGATCCGGATCGCCTTGCCCTCACCAACCTCCGAAACCTTGCAAATACCTACGCGGCTACACGCTTGCGACATGGGAAATCTCCGTTTGACAAAGGATTTCGACGGATGATAACTTTGTTCAATTGAAAAGAACAGCGTTCCTATATATGGAACGACCATCAAGAGCGAGCCGACCGACAGGCCGGCATGAGACGAGATTCGATACGCAAGGAAGGACAGGACATGCTGAGGAAAGAACAGAACGATCTGCTGACGCAAACCGGCGCCGGCAAGCCGATGGGCGAGTTGTTCCGGCGCTATTGGTTGCCGGCGCTGCTGTCGGAGGAGGTCGCGCAGGCGGGCGGCGCGCCGGTACGCCTGCAACTGCTGTCGGAGCGCATGCTGGCGTTCCGCGATTCGGAGGGCAAGCTCGGCCTGATCGACGAGTTCTGCGCGCATCGCGGCGTGTCGCTCTGGTTCGGTCGCAACGAGGAGGGCGGTATTCGTTGCCCGTACCATGGCTGGAAATACGATGTGAACGGCCGCTGCATGGAAGTGCCGTCGGAGCCGGCGGAAAGCGGCTTCTGCGAGCGCATCAAGCTCAAGTCGTATCCGCTGGTGGAGCGTGGCGGCATCGTCTGGGTCTACATGGGGCCGCCCGAGGACCAGCCGCCGCTGCCCGAATTCGAGTTCGCCACCTTGCCGCTCGGCTGCAGCTTCATCACCAAGCGCCTTCAGGAAAGCAACTGGCTGCAGGCGCTGGAGGGCGGCGTCGATTCGAGCCACGTGTCGTTCCTGCACAGTGCGAGCCTGCATCGCGATCCGCTGTTCAAGGGCGCGAAGGGCAACCAATACAACCTGAACGACCTGAGCCCGGTGTTCGAGGTGGTCGACGCGGAGGGCGGCCTGTTCATCGGCGCGCGCCGTAATGCGGAGAACGAACAGTATTACTGGCGGATCACGCCCTGGGTGATGCCCTGCTTCACGCTGGTGCCACCGCGTGGCGATCACCCGGTGCACGGCCACTTCTGGGTGCCGATCGACGACGAGCACTGCTGGGCCTGGAGCTTCGACTATCACCCGACGCGCGAACTGACCGAGGCCGAGGTGAACGCCATGAAAGAGGGCCACGGCATCCACGTGAAATACATCCCCGGCACCTACCTGCCGCTGCAGAACAAGGGCAACGACTACCTGATGGATCGCGAGTCGCAGCGTGCCGGCCTGACCTACAGCGGCGTGGAGGGCATCGGCATGCAGGACGCGTCGTTGCAGGAGAGCATGGGGCCGATCCAGGACCGCACGCGCGAGAACCTGGTGTCCACCGACAACGGCATCATCATGGTCCGCAACCGCCTGATGAAGGCGGCACGCGCGCTGGCCGAGCAGGGGCAACTGCCGCCGGGGCGCGATGCCGATGCGCAGCGGATCCGCTCGGTCGCCACCGTGCTGCCGCGCAGCCAGCCGTTCAGGGAGGGCGCGAGGGAGGCGCTGCGCGCCGAACACGGCAAGCCGCATACCTCGGTCTGATGTTCATGCGGGCGCCGCGCGCGGCGCCCGTTTCCCGATGAGGCGTCGTCGATGCAGCGGCGGCGCGCCAGCGAAGGCAGGTGTCGACATGCACAACACTGCACCCCACGATCATCCGGGCAAGGCCGATCACCGGCAATCCTGGCCCGAGGCACGCTACCGGATCGAGGCGGCGAATGCCCTGCCGCGCCGGATTCGCGTGGTGTTTCTCGATGACGACGATCCCGACGTCGCGCTTTGCCGCTTGCAGCCGCGGCACGCGAACGTCGAATTCAGCGGGCCGGCGGCCTTTCTCGCGGCGACCGGCATGACGCCGGCCGTCGCGCTCGCCGAGCTCGGAGCCGGTGTGCCCGCCGATGGCGGCGGCCAAGCGCCGGTGCCCGACGATCGCCTCGATGCCTGGCGTGGCGTGCCCGATCTGGTCGTGATCGTCGGCGGCGACGCGGACGATCCAGCGCTCGGCATGCTGGCGGCACGGCTCTATCGACGCGAGACCGTCAGCGTATCGGGCCTGTTCCGCATCGCGGCGGCGCCCGTTGCGGGCGCGGCGCGCAGCTCGGACACGCTGCGGACGCTTTGCTCGACGATGCTGCTCGTCAACGACATCGGCTACCTCGACGACCTGTTGCAGGCCCTGGGCACCCGACAATAGCAATGACACATGGAGCGAGACGTGGTTAACAAGGAATTGAATCGATGGTGGGCCGTCGTTGGCGGTGCCATCTGTCTGTCGGTGGGCGCCGGCGTGATCGCGGCGTTCATGTTCGGCACTTTCATCCGCGCGATCGCCGCGCAGAATCACTGGAGCCGGTCCGAGGTATCGCTGGGCCTGACCATCTTCGAGTTCGCGATGGGACCGGGCACCATCGTGCTCGGTTCGCTGATCGACCGTTGGGGCGTGCGCAAGCCGACGCTGATCTTCCTCAGCCTGTTCGCGCTGTCGATCGCGCTGGTCGGCGTGATTCCGCCCTCGGTGCCGCTGTTCTGCCTGGCGTTCGTCGCCGTCGGCTTCTTCGCGCCGGGCAGCAACGCACTGCCGTACGCGAACGTGGTCTGCGCGCGCTTCGACAAGCATCGCGGCCTGGCGCTGGGCCTGACCGTCGGCGGCACCGCGGTGGGGGGCGCGCTGATGCCGCAATACGCGGGTTTCCTGCTCAGCCATTTCGGCTGGCGCGGCGGGTATCTCGGCGTGGCGGCCGCGGTCGCGGCGTTCTCGCTGCCGGCGCTGTACTTCCTCGTCAGGATGCCGAAAGGCACCAAGGAGGCGCGCAGGCGCAGTCTCGACGCCGGCTTGCCGAAGCTCTCGAGGATCGTTCGCACCAGCCGCAGCTTTCGCCAGCTCGGCATCGCGATCTTCTGCATGTCGGGCGTGATGCTGGCCCTGCTGTCGCAAATGGTGCCGATGATGATGGATCGCGGCGCGACGATCGGCATGGCTACCAGCATGCTGTCGATCGCCGGCCTGTCGTCGGCGATCGGGCGCCTGCTCGCGGGCTACCTGATGGATCGCATGCATGCGCCCTATGTCGCGGCGATGTCGTTCGCGATCACGCTGGCCGGCGTGCTGATCCTGGCCAGCGGCGCGATCGGTCTCGACGCGATGATCGCGGCGGGCCTGATCGGCGTGAGCATCGGCGCCGAGGCCGACATCATCACCTTCATCGTCAGCCGCTATTTCGACCTGCGCCTGTTCGGGCGCGTCTGCGGCGGCATCTGGGCCTGCTGGGGCTGGGGCGCGGGCATCATGATCTTCCTGACCGGCCTCTGCTACGACCTGTTGCACTCGTATCACGTCGCGCTGTGGAGCTTCGTGGCGATGATCACGCTGGCGATCGTGTCGATCTGCCGGCTCGGGCCTTATGTCTATCCCGAGCGCGTCGACGTGCATGCGGCACGCGCCGGCATCGCCGACACGCCGGAGGAAGGTGCCGGGCGCGCCTGACGGGTTGGCAAGGGCAATGAAAAAACGGGCTTCATGCCCGTTTTTTCATTGCTGCGATTTTGCCGCGCGATCAGATCTTGAACGATTCGAAGGTTTCCGGCGCAAACAGGTCTTCTGGCGTGAGCCGCTGTTTCGACAGCCCCTGCTCGTGCGAGTAGCGCAGGAATACCTCGAGCGTCTCGCGATTCTTCTGCAGGCCATAGGGCCAGAAATCGTCGCCCATTTCCTCGCGCGTCTGCTCGATGTGCGCGTGGAGCCAGGGCAGCATCGCCTTGAGCGCGGCGGTTTCGTTGAGATCCTGGTAGGTACGCCGCTGCGATTCGACGAAGGCCTTGTAGAGCGACTGGGCGACCCAGCGATTGGCTTCGTAGATCTCGCGGCGCACCACCACGGTATGCATGATGGGGAAGATGCCGGTAGTGCGGAAGTAATCGCGTTCGAGGTCCACGTAGTTCTCGAACAGCCGCTTCACGCGCCCGTCGCCGCGCAGGAAGGACGAGGGCATGCGCGCCGTGTAGAGCGCGTCGATCTCGCCGTCGTAGAGCATCTGCGAAAGGGTCTTGTCCGGGCCGATCTGCTCGACGCGGATGTTGGACGGCAGGTCGAGCTTGAGCTTCTCCGAGCGGTTCGGTTCTTCCTCGCCGCCGCTGAAATAGGTGACGCTGTCGACCGGCACGCCGTAATGATCGGAGAGGATGCCGCGGATCCAGACCGGCGCCGTCATCTGGTATTCGGGGTTGCCGATGCGCTTGCCGATCAGGTCCTGCGGCGTGCGGATCCCGGAGTTGGCGTTCACGTAGATGCAGGAATGGCGGAAGAAGCGCGAGGGGAACACGGGGATCGCGATGAACGGGCGCGGTTCGCGGAAGCAGGACATCGTGTACGAGGACAGCGACATCTCCGATGCATCGAATTCCCGATTGCGCAGCATCCGGAAGAAGGTTTCCTCCACCGGCATGTTCAGGTAGTTGAGGTCGATGCCGTCGGGCTGGACCGAGCCGTCCATCAGCGCGCGGGTACGATCGTAGTTCCAGCAGCCGAAGGCGAGTTTCAGTTTGGACAAGGGTTCGCTCCTGATAGGGTCGCGCGGCGGCGCGCGCCGATGGCGCGCGAGGGGACGCCGGGTGACGGGTTCAATAAAACTGGTCGAAATGCACGCGATCGAACGGCACCTGGCGCGCCAGCAGCATCTGCTGCACGGCGGCGCCCATCGCCGGCGGGCCCGCGAAGTAGATTTCCATGTCGCGCAGGCGATCGCCGAGCAGCGCGTCGGCCAGCTCGTGCACGAACCCGACGTGGTCCGCGCCGCCAGCGGCTTCGCTCGCGTCGGGCGCGGATACCGCCGTGCGGTAGTGGATGCGCGTGCCGAAGCCGGGCAGCGCCTCGAGCATGTCGCGCCCGCAGAGGTCGTCGAGCGTGCGGCCGCCGTAAAGGAAATGAAATTCGTTATCCTGAAAGTTGAGATCGAAAGCAATGCCGCGCGCGATCGAAATCATCGGCGCCAGGCCAGAGCCGCCGGCCAGGCAGACCACGTCGCGTCTCACGTCGCGGCGCAGCCAGGCGTGTCCATAAGGGCCGTCGATCTCGATGCGATGTCCTGGCCGCAGCGTGTCGAACAGCGTTCGCGTGCCGGCGCCGCCGGGCACGCGGCGCACCTGGAAGTGCAGTGACGGATCGGCCGGATCGGCCACGTTGCTCATCGAATAGGCGCGCTGTCCCGTCACGCCGGGCAAGCTCAGCAGGGCGTACTGGCCGGGCTCGAAGGGCAGCGGCGTTTCGAGCGAGAAGCGGAATTCGCGGATGTCGTGGGTGATGTCGCGGCAGGCTTCGAGGCGCGCGGTGAGCTGGCGCGGCGGATGGACCGGCGCGTATTGCTCGGCGGTGCGGACCTTGATCGTGCAATCGCCGCCGGGCACGGCCTGGCAGCCCAGGAAGCGGCCGCGCTCGCGATCCTTGGCGCTGCGGCCCGGTGCTTCGGGCCAGTGTTCGTGGAGTTCGCCCTCGACGAGCTGGAACTTGCAGTTGCCGCAGGCGCCGACATTGCATTCGTAGGGGAAGGCGATGCCGGCGCGTTGCGCGGCGCGCAGGATCGTGTCGTCCGGCTTGCATGGAAACCGGGTGCCGGTCCCTTCGAGGGTGATATGACGAGTCGATGTTGACATGAGTTCGCGTTCTCTCCTTCAGGGACGCGGTAGGTTTCAGGGCCGCCGGTACCCGAGCCGGGTCGAGATGCCTTCGGCGGCGGTGATGAGTTCCGGCGTGAAGCCACGCAAGGCTTTCTTGGTCAGGCGCTGCGTCGGGCCGCCGACGCTGATCGCCGCGATCACCTGGCCGTTCAGGTCGCGCACCGGAGCGGCGATGCCGCGCATGCCGATCTCGGATTCCTCGTCGTCGGTCGAGTAACCGTCCACGCGCACCTGGTCCAGCACCTTCATCAAGGCCGCCGAGCTGGTGTTGGTCTTCGGCGTGCGTGCCACCAGGCCCTCGCGGATCACCCGCGCCAGCGTCTCGGGCGCGCCGTGGGCGAGCAGCACCATGCCTTCCGAGGTGCAGAACGCGGGTTTGCGGTCGCCGATATAGGAGCGCATGCGGATCGCCTGATTGCTCTCTAGGTTGAAGAGATAAATGATGCTGGTGCCGTCGAGAATCGCCAGGTGCACGGTCTCGTCGGTCTTTTCACGCAATTCATGCAGGAAGGGCAGCGCCTGCTTCGAGACATCGAGCCGGCGCCGCACCAAGGTGCCGAGCGCGAACAGTTCGATGCCGAGCCGGTAGCGACCGTTTTCCAGGTTCTGCTCGAGGAGACCTTCCGCGAGCAGCGTCGTCGCAAGCCGATGCGCCGTGCTCTTCGCCAGCTTCAGCCGCTTGGCCAGCGTGCTGATGCCGATTTCGGGCTCCTCCTCCGAAAAGGTCTTCAAGACCCGGATCGCCGCCGTCACCGAGGACAGCCTGCCTTCCGCCGGTGCCTCGTCCGTTGTGTTTTCCGTGGCCTGGGGTTCCGGTGCTTTCGTCACCATGGACTTTACCTCAAAAGTTATAAATTGGAACAACGTTCTGTATAGAGGAACATTCTCGCGAATTTTGCCCACCTTGTCCAGATCGCGCCGGGTTGTGGGCGCGGCGGGCATCGCGACGCCATCCACGATCATAGCCAGTTCTCCGGCCGGTCCCTGGTGAAACGCGATTTCTCCCGGCTTTCACGTGGTTTCTGGCGAGCTTTCCTGTGACAGGCATATTTTCATCGCTCATCCGTGCATACCCTGAGGCGGTATTTCTTGACACCGATGAGGGGAAATTGCCAAATACGAACCGCGTCAATTAAGGAACGGCGTTCCATATAAAGGAACGAATGGCGAGAGCTTGAGAATTGCCAATGCGTTCCCGGCTGACGTCGAATCGACAATAACGGGAGGAGATAGGCAGCATGAGAAGGTGCATGTGGAGGATGTGCGCGGCGCTGGGCCTGGTGGTGTCCGCGGCGGCGCAGGCGCAGGGCAGCGTGACCCTGTACGGGGTGATGGATAACGGGGTGAGCTTCATCAGCAACGAGCATGGCCATGGGCTGGTGAAAGCGAACGACGGCGTGTTTACGCCGAATCTCTGGGGCATCCGGGGCAGCGAGGATCTGGGCAACGGGCTGAAGGCGATTTTCCAGCTGACCAACCAGTTCCAGGTGAATACCGGCAATATCACGCCGGGGCAGTCGCTGTTCTCGAAGACCTCGATCATCGGGCTGTCGGACGATCGATACGGGACGCTCACGCTGGGTAGTCAGTACGACTTCATGGCCACCTCGTTGTGGGCTTCGGGCATCGATACCGCGGACGACGGCGGGTTTTTCTTCGGCTTTCCCGCCGGTCCGTTCCAGAAACTCGGTATTCCTAACAACCCTACCGGCGAGCTGGACTGGGACCGCAGCGAGGGCACCCCGATCGCGAATACCGCCAAATACCAGAGCCCGGTGATCGCGGGCCTGTCGTTCGGCGCGATGTACGGCTTCGGCAACGTGGCCGGCTCGGTGGGGGCGGGGAATTCGTCGAGTTTCGGCCTCAACTACGTGTCGGGCAATCTCGGCCTGGGCGCGGCCTACACGGACGTGAAGTACCTGGTGACGGGCAGCCCGCAGGTCAGCGTGCGCAACTGGGGCGCGGGCGCCAAGTACGAGTTCGGCAAGCTGATCCTGCATGCGGTGCTGTCGACCGTGCACAACATGGGCAACGGCGCGGCAGCCTACCAGATGTCAGGTGGGATTCGCTGGCGCTTCGCGCCGGCGTTGATGCTCAGCGGCGAGTACATGTACATGAAGGGCAACGGCTTCCTGGACAACAATCACGCGAACCAGGTCGGCGCGACGCTGTTCTATATCTTGTCCGCGCGCACCACCGTGTACGTATCGTCGATCTACCAGCGCGCGAATGCGGGCGCCTCGGCGCAGATCAGCGGGATCACCGACCCGGGGCCAGGCTCGAGCAGCAACAACCAGACGGTATTGCGAATCGGCCTGCATACGCGTTTCTGAGTGTGCCGTGGGGAAACCTGCCGCTGCCTGCCTCGTGGCGGGACGGCGGCGCGTGGCCCCGGCAGCATGCCGGGCCGGGAATGGCGTGAGCGGCTCAGGCGACGCGCAGCGCCGCCAGCCGCTCCCTCAGCAGGCTCGCCCGGCGCCCGCTGCGGCAATAGGCCAGCACCGGCTTCGGCAGTTCGTCGAGCAGCGCGCCGAATGCTTCGGCTTGCTCATCGCCGATCGGCTGCCCGGCAGCCACCGGCAGGTAGCGCGCCTCGATCCCCAACTCGCGCGCCGCCTTCTCGATCTCCGCGAAACGCGGCTGATCGGCGCTCTCGCCGTCGGGCCGATTGCAGATCACCGAGCGGAAGCCCGCATTGCGGATCGCCTTCAGGTCCTCCGGCTGGACCTGCCCCGAAGCGGTAAACCCACTTTCAGCCGCCTCGCGACATCGCTCGATCGCCTCGCGAAAACGGGCGATCGCGAACTCGATGTCCTGCTCCGTGGTGAAGCGCCCGACGCTGATGCGCACGGTGCGTGCCGCCGCCTGCGCATCGAGGCCGATCGCGGTGAGCACATGCGAGGGCGTGCCGGCGGCCGAATTGCAGGCCGAGGTGGACGACACGGCCAGCGCCTCGCCGAGCATGAAGGGCTGGAAGCCCGGCGCGTTGACGGTCAGGCTCAGCGTGTGCGGAATGCGGCGCGCCTCGCGCGCGTTCTGCGTGACATCGCCGATCGCGAGGATCGCATCGCGCAAGCCCTCGCTCAAGGTGGCGATGCGCGCCGTATCGCTCTCCAGCGCGGCGGCCGCCACTTCGCAGGCGGTGCCCATGCCGACGATTTGGTGCGTGGCCAGGGTGCCCGAGCGCAGCCCGCGCTCGTGTCCGCCGCCGTGCATCTGCGGGGCGATCCGCTCTGCGATCTCGCGCCGCACATACAGCGCGCCGATCCCCTTCGGGCCATACACCTTGTGCGCCGACATCGACAGCATGTCGATGCCGAGCGCGCGCACGTCGATCGCGGTCTTGCCGAGCGCCTGCGCCGCGTCGACGTGGAGCAGGGCGCCGGCCGCATGAACCACGCGCGCGATCGCGGCGATGTCGCTGAGCGTGCCGATCTCGTTGTTGACCAGCATCAGCGAGACCAGGCCCGTATCGGGGCCGATCGCCTCGGCCACCGCCTCGGCACCGATCTCGCCGTTGGGCGCGGGGCTCAGGTAGCTCACCGCGAAGCCGTGCTTCGCGAGGCTGGCCATGGTGTCGAGGATGGCCTTGTGCTCGATGCGGCTGGTGATCAGGTGGCGCCGCTCGCTGGCCTTGTCGGCATAACCCTTCAGCGCGAGATTGTTCGATTCGGTGGCGCCCGAGGTCCAGACGATCTCGTCGGCGTCGGCGCCGATCAGCGCGGCCACCTGCGCGCGAGCCTGTTCCACCTTCTCGCGCGCCAGCCGGCCCGCCAGATGCGAGCTCGAGGCCGGATTGCCGAAGATGCCGTCGGCGCCGAGGCACTCGGCCATCGAGGCGATCACGCGCGGATCCACCGGGGTGGTCGCTGCGTAGTCGAGGTAGTGGAGGTGGAGGTTCTCGCTCATGGTCGTTCGTTCATTGCCGCCGTGGAATGCGGAAATGATACGGGGAGCCATCAAGAAAAAGGCTCCAAATTCCGCCGTGATTCCGCGTTTGCATAGAAGATTTTTCTATTTGCTTAGCGTCGGGACGGAAATCGTGTGGCGAGGAGCAGGTTGGCGAGAACGACTTGCCGAGGCGGGTGAAACGGAAGATGGCTGAAGGCGATACGAAAGCAGGCGCTAGGACCACCAGGCTCCGGCGGGCGCCGGAGCCTGGCGTGTCAAGGCCTCAGACGCCTTCGACCACGCGGAAATCGCGCTCGGCGCCGTCGCCGAGCTCCTTCAGCGCGGCCTGGTAGGCCGGGCTGTTGCGCGCGGCCAGTGCGGCTTCGAGGCTGTCGAACTCGATCACCACCGCGCGCTGCTGCAGGCCCGACTCGAACACTTCGGCCGGCGTGTTGCGCACCAGGTAGCGGCCGCCGGCTTCGGTCACGGCCGGCGCGGCCAGCTTGGCGTAGGCCGCCATCTTGTCGGGATCGGAGATATTGCGGTAGATGCTGAGCCAGTATGCTTTTGCCATGGATGTTGTCTCCGGGAGGGGCGATAGGCGAATGCGCTCGCGCGAGGCATTCTTCCAGCGCGATATTACGGGAATTCGGGGGCGGAAGTCGGCGCGCGGCCTATCCCGCCGATCGGTCGCCCGAGCCATCAGCCGGCGGCGGGTTCCTTCCTGCCGCGCCGGCGCGGTGCCGCCGAGGCGGGCGCGGCCGGGATCGGCTCGAACAGGGCATCGAGGTCGTCGGCCGAGAACTTGACGGCGCCGGCGGCATCCTCCGACAGGATCGCGCTGGCCAGCGCCGCCTTCTGCTCCTGCAGCACCAGGATCTTCTCCTCCACGCTGCCGGCCACGATCAGCTTGTAGACGAACACCGGCTTGTCCTGCCCGAGCCGATGCGCGCGGTCGGTCGCCTGGTTCTCGACGGAAGGGTTCCACCACGGGTCGTAGTGGATCACGGTATCGGCGGCCGTCAGGTTCAGGCCCACGCCGCCGGCCTTCAGGCTGATCAGGAACAGCGGCACCTCGCCTTGCTGGAAGCGCTGCACGGGCGTGACGCGGTCGGTGGTGTCGCCGGTCAGCATCACGTGGGCGATGCCGGCGGCGTCGAGCGCCTCGGCGATCAGCTCGAGCATGCCTGTGAACTGCGAGAACAGCAGCACGCGGCGCCCTTCCTCGATCAGTTCCGGCAGCATCTCCATCAACAGCGCCAGCTTGGCCGATTCCTCGACGCGCGCGGCCCGTTCTAGCTTGACCAGGCGCGGATCGCAGCACACCTGGCGCAGCTTGAGCAGCGCCTCGAGCACCACGATATGGCTGCGCGCCAGCCCCTTCTCGGCGACGGCCTTGCGCATCTTCTCGTGCACCGCGGCGCGCACGGTTTCGTAGAGGTCGCGCTGGGCGCCGTCGAGTTCCACGCTGCGCAGGATGGTGGTCTTGGGCGGCAGCTCGGTGGCGACCTCGTCCTTGCGACGGCGCAGCATGAAGGGGCGAATCCGCCGCGCCAGCAGCTCGCGCCGGATCGTGTCGCCGTGCTTCTCGATCGGCGTGCGCCAGCGCCGCGAGAAATCGCGCTGCGTGCCGAGGAAGCCGGGCAGCAGGAAATCGAACTGGGCCCAGAGTTCGCCCAGGTGGTTTTCGAGCGGCGTGCCGGTCAGGCACAGCCGATGCTGCGCGCGCAGCTCGCGGATGGTGGCGGCCGCCTTGGTGGCGGCGTTCTTGACGTACTGGGCCTCGTCGAGGATCAGCAGGTGGTAGTCGTGCTCGGCGAGCGCCGCCTGGTCGCGCCAGAGCAGGGCGTAGGTGCTCAGCACCAGGTCGTGCCGGGGGATCTCGTCGAAGCGCTCGCGCCGCTGAGGCCCATGCAGGTCGAGCACGCGCAGGTCCGGCGCGAAGCGTCGCGCCTCCTCGCGCCAGTTGTGCATCAGCGTGGTGGGCGCCACCACCAGGGCCGGCCGGTCGAGCCGCCCGGCTTCCTTCTCGGCGAGGATGTGGGCCAGCGCCTGCACGGTCTTGCCGAGCCCCATGTCGTCGGCCAGCACGCCCGACAGGTTCTGCTCGCGCAGGAACTGCATCCAGTTCAGGCCCTGGCGCTGGTAGGCGCGCAATTCGGCTTGCAGCCCGCGCGGCACCGGCGCCTCGTCGACGCCCTGGCCGCTCGCCAGCCGTTGCGCGAGCTGCCGGATCGAGGCGTCGCCGTGGAATTGCCAGCGGCCCGTCTGGTTCAGCGCCTCGATCCGGGCCGCGTCCCAGGCCGACAGGCGCAGGCTGCCGGCGCCGATCGTGTCGAACAGGTCGATCAGCACGCGCACCACCGGCTTGAGGCGGGCGGCGCGCAGGTGCAGCCGTTCGCGCCGGTCGGTCAGCAGCTCGATGATCTCGTCGTCGTCGATCGCCTCGAGCCGGCCCGACAGCCAGCGCGTGTCGCGCCGGAACAGCTCGGCCAGCAGCGGCTCCAGGCGCACGATCCGGTCGTTCACGCTGATGCCCATTTCCAGCTCGAACCAGCCTTCGCCGGCCTGCCTGAGCACGCCGTCGATCGACTCGACCTCGGCCACGTTGTGGCGGAACGCGTCGCTCATCACCACCTGCCAGCCGTCGCGGCGCAAGGCCGGCACGAGGTTCCTGACGAAGTCGGGCCAGTCGTCGGGATAACGCGGCGTGAGCATGCCGTCAGGGAACGGCTTGGGCCCATGCACCAGCTTCGAGGGCATCTTGCCGAGCCCGAGCCGGTGCAGTTCCGCCAGGCGTTTCTGCTCGGCCTCGAGCCGGCGGCGCACCTGCACCACCTCGCCGCTCGCGCTGCGCACCAGGGTGGTGTTGCCTTGCGCGGCCAGCGCGTGGCCGTCGTACTCGAAGCTGACGGTGGCGAAATCCAGGGCGTTCTGCGTGTTGGGCGAGGAGCGGCCGAAAGTCCACACCGGCAGCGTGTCGAGCGACAGCCGCGGCAGCGGCTCGGTGTCGATCACCTGCACGCTGGCCGAGACGGGCGCGGGCGGTGGGGGAAAGTCGGGTGCCACCTCCTGCATCACCTTGCCCACCAGCACGGCCTCGTCGAGCGTGACGGGCGGCATGGCCAGGAATTCCGCGAGTTCGTCGGCCGGCCAGGGCAGCTCGATCGGGCCGGCCTCGCCGGTTTGCGCGTCGAGGTACCAGCAGGGCTCGGTGGTGGTCAGCAGCAGGGTGGCGGGCGGCTCGGCCTGCAGGATCGGCTGGATCCGCGTGTCCGACAGCGTGTGCCAGTGGATCCGGCCCGGGCGCGTCGCGGCGAGTTGCAGGGCGCGCGGCTCGCTCGACGAGGCGAACTGCGCCGTGGACGAGACGAAGGCGCGGCCGGTGGCGATCATCTTGTCCATGATGGCGGCGCCGTTGCTGCCATTCAGCCGGAAGCCGCCGATGTAGGAGCGGCTGCGTTCCAGCCACAGGCCGCGCAGGATCGCCAGGTCGTCCTCCACGACGAACTTCGGCGGCTGGACCAGCGCGTTTTCCAGGTTGCGCCAGGGATCGCCGAACGAGCGGATCGCGCCGTCGGCACCGATGCGCGCCTTGTAGAGGAAGATTTCCGGCTTGCCCTGGTAGGTGCCGGCGATCACATAGGCCAGCCCCTGCGTGGCCTTGGCCGCCGCCGGCTTGGCGCCGCGCCCCTTCGACGCCACGCGGGCCGTGCGAAAGCCTTCCAGCCAGGTCAGCAGTTCGGGACGCACGCCCGTGGCCGCGCGCTTGGGCTGTTGATCGAGGCCGGCCACCAGCACCGCCGCCACGTGCTTGCACAGATAGCCGACCGGGCAGGTGCATTCGTTGTCGATCCAGGTGTCCCCCTCCTCGTCGCCCTCGCGGAAGCTGATCCTCACCTCGTAGGGACGCGAGTGGGTGCCTTGCACCTTGGCGCTCAGCGTGCCGCGATCCTCCTGCCACTGCAGGTCCGAGACGGCGTTCTCATAGCTGCGGGCCTTGGCCATCGTGGCGGGACTCAACCAGTTGGTGATCTGCTTGCGGGTATAGGAAAAGGGCATGTCGAAGGGGTTCGGGGCAGCGGCGCGGTAGGTATTCTACGTGCGCCGCCTCGCTTCGACGCCGGCGCGGGCCGGCCGGCTTGGGCTGGATCATCCCGGCGCCGGCCGCCGTGCCGCATCGGGACAACCGCGCCGCGCCCGCGATGTCCCCCGAACCCCCGCCCTCCAAGCCGCGAGCCCCGGCCTCATGGTTTCCCCCCAAGGTCGCTGGCAGTCAACAAAACGTCGCCGGCGGTCGCCTCGGGCCGAATATGGCCCGTTATTTTTGCTTCCACGGTGCAGGCCTCGTCGTCCCCATCATCCGCCTGCGAGACAACCGCCGAACAGGGAGCCAACATGAAGTCGTGCAAGACCCTCGCGCTGGTCGTGGCCTTGGCCGCGGCATCCGCCTTGCCGTTGCCGTCGTTTGCCCAGGATGCCGCCGCCTGCCGCACGGTGCGTTTCTCCGATATCGGCTGGACCGACATCACCTCCACCACGGCCCTGGCCTCGATGCTGTTCGACTCGCTCGGCTACAAGCCGACCACCACCATCTCCTCGGTGCCGATCTCGTTCGCCGGCCTGAAGGCCAAGCAGATCGACGTCTCGCTCGGCTACTGGTGGCCGGTGCAGCAGAAGCAATTGCAGCCCTTCCTCGATTCGAAGTCGATCACGGTGCTGGAGCCGCCCAACCTGTCGGGCGCCAAGGCCACCCTGGCGGTGCCGGCCTATGAGTACCAGGCCGGCCTGAAGACCTTCGACGACATCGCCAGGCACCGTGCCGAGCTCGACGGCAAGATCTACGGCATCGAGCCCGGCAGCAGCGCGAACGCGACCATCCAGAAGATGATCGACACCAATCAATACGGCCTGGGCGGCTTCAAGCTGGTGGAGTCGAGCGAGGCCGGCATGCTGGTGACGGTCGAGCGCGCGGTGCGCGACAAGAAGTGGGTGGTGTTCCTCGGCTGGGAACCGCACCCGATGAACATCCAGCTGCAGATGAACTACCTGTCGGGCGGCGACGCCTCGTTCGGGCCGAACTACGGCGAGGCGCGCGTCTACACGCTGACCGCGAACGGCTTCGCCGAGCGCTGCCCGAACGCCGGCAAGCTGGTCTCGAACCTGCGCTTCACCACCGACATGGAGAACCAGCTGATGCTGGCCGTGGTGAACAAGACCCGCCCTGCCGACGCCGCCAAGGACTACATCCGCAAGCACCCGCAGGTGCTCGACGGCTGGCTGTCCGGCGTGAAGAGCTTCGACGGCAAGGACGGCGTGGCCA
The DNA here is from genome assembly GCF_011753175.1 of Burkholderia sp. Cy-637. NCBI lineage: Bacteria > Pseudomonadati > Pseudomonadota > Betaproteobacteria > Burkholderiales > Burkholderiaceae > Burkholderia > Burkholderia sp. Cy-637. The sequence continues at coordinate 66,168 of NZ_VWWC01000005.1, forward strand.
CCGTCAAGGCGGCGCTGGGCATGTAAGGCCGCCGCCCGGCACGCGACATCGATCAACCGGACGCGAGGGCGTCCATGCAAGCAACGAGGCAATCGCAATGAACCATGAAGTGATCATCACCTGCGCCGTGACGGGCGCCGGCGACACGGTCGGCAAGCATCCGGCGATCCCCGTCACGCCCAAGCAGATCGCCGAGGCGGCGATCGAGGCGGCCCGCGCCGGCGCGACGGTCGCGCACTGCCATGTGCGCGACCCGCGAACCGGGCGCGGCAGCCGCGACCCGAGCCTGTACCGCGAGGTGGTGGACCGGATCCGCTCGGCCGACGTGGACGTGATCATCAACCTGACGGCCGGCATGGGCGGCGACCTTGAGATCGGCGCCGGCGAGGAGCCGATGCGCTTCGGCCAGGGCACCGACCTGGTGGGCGGGCTGACGCGCCTGGCGCACGTCGAGGAGCTGCTGCCCGAGATCTGCACGCTCGACTGCGGCACGCTCAACTTCGGCGACGGCGACTATATCTACGTGTCGACGCCGGCCCAGCTGCGCGCCGGCGCGAAGCGCATCCAGCAGCTCGGCGTGAAGCCCGAGCTGGAGATCTTCGATACCGGCCATCTGTGGTTCGCCAAGCAGTTGCTCAAGGAAGGCCTGCTCGACGATCCGCCGCTGTTCCAGCTCTGCATGGGGATTCCCTGGGGCGCGCCGGCCGATACCGGCACCATGAAGGCGATGGTCGACAACCTGCCGCCCGGCGCGCACTGGGCCGGCTTCGGCATCGGCCGCATGCAGATGCCGATGGTGGCGCAGGCGATGCTGCTGGGCGGCCACGTGCGCGTGGGCCTGGAGGACAACATCTGGCTGGATCGCGGCGTGCCGGCCTCGAACGGCTCGCTTGTGCAGCGCGCGCGGGAGATCATCGAGCGCCTCGGCGCCCGCGTGCTGACGCCCGCCGAGGGCCGTGCCAAGCTGGGCCTGCCGCCGCGCGGCCAGCGCCTGCTGGAGCGCCGCGCGATCGCCGAATTCGCGTGACATCACGAGCGGCGGCGCGCGTACCAGGCGCCGCGCCGCCAGACATTCAGGAAAGCCAAGGATTCGACATGACTGTGATCACCGATATCAAGACCTTCGCCGCGATCGGCACCGGCGTGATCGGCAGCGGCTGGGTGGCGCGCGCGCTCGCCCACGGGCTCGACGTGGTCGTCTGGGACCCGGCGCCGGGCGCCGAGCAGCAACTGCGCGCGAACATCGCCAATGCCTGGCCCGCGCTGGAGCGCGTCGGGCTGAAGCCGGGCGCCTCGCCCGAGCGGCTGCGCTTCGTCGCGACCATCGAGGCCTGCGTGGCCGATGCCGATTTCATCCAGGAAAGCGCGCCCGAGCGCGAGGCGCTGAAGCTCGAATTGCACGAGCAGGTGAGCCGCGCGGCCAAGCCGGGCGCGATCATCGCCTCGTCCACCTCGGGCCTGCTGCCCACCGATTTCTACGCGCGCGCCACGCATCCCGAGCGCTGCCTGGTCGGCCACCCGTTCAACCCCGTTTATCTGCTGCCGCTGGTCGAGGTGCTGGGCGGCGAGCGCACCTCGGCCGAGGCCGTCGACGCGGCGATCGGCATCTACGCCGCGCTCGGCATGCGGCCGCTGCGGGTGCGCAAGGAAGTGCCGGGCTTCATCGCCGACCGGCTGCTGGAGGCGCTCTGGCGCGAGGCGCTGCACCTCGTCAACGAGGGCGTGGCGACCACCGGCGAGATCGACGACGCCATCCGCTTCGGCGCCGGCATCCGCTGGTCCTTCATGGGCACCTTCCTGACCTACACGCTGGCGGGCGGCGATGCCGGCATGCGCCACTTCATGAAGCAGTTCGGTCCGGCGCTGGAGCTGCCCTGGACCAAGCTGGTGGCGCCCACGCTGACCGACGAGCTGATCGACCGCGTGGTGGAAGGCACGGCCGAGCAGCAGGGCGAGCGCAGCATCAAGGCGCTGGAACGCTATCGCGACGAGTGCATCACCGAGGTGATCGAGGCGATCTCGCGCGTCAAGGCGCGCCACGGCATGCGCTACGAGGACTGAGCATGACGACGGCAACGGCCAGCGGCTTCACCGTGTATCGCGACCAGGTGCGCGAGGAATGGGTCGACTACAACGGGCACCTGCGCGATGCGTTCTACCTGCTGATCTTCAGCTACGCGAGCGATGCGCTGATCGAGCGGATCGGCCTCGACGACGCCACGCGCCGCGCGCGGCAGCGCTCGATCTACACGCTCGAGGCGCACCTGAACTACCTGCACGAGATCAAGCTCGGCACGGCGGTGCATGTCGACGCGCGCGTGCTGGCGGTCGACGCGAAGCGCATCCATCTGTACCTGGAGATGTTCGCCGAAGGCGTGGCGGGGCCCGTGTCGGCCAGCGAGCAGATGCTGATGCACATCGACACCAGCGGCCCGAAGGCCGCGCCCTTCGATGCCGACGTGGCCGAGCGGCTGGCCGGGATGGTGGCGCGGCAGCAGGGGCTGCCGGCGCCCGCTCATGCGGGGCGCGTGATCGGCTTGCCGCCGGCGCGTCCCGCGCGCTGAGCGAGGCGCGGGCGATGGCGCTGGAAGCGGGAATCGCCGCCTTCGTCGCGCGCGTGACGGCCGAGGGCGGCGATGGGGGCGATCCGCGCGCGCTGTCGATCGAGGCGCTGCGCGGCGGCTACGAGGCGTTCGCCGCGCGCTGGACGCCGGCCCGGCTGCCGCCCGGCGTGGTCGCCGAGGATGCCGTGATGTTCGCGCCGGCGGGACATCGCCTTGCCTTGCGGCGCTACCGGGCCCGCGAGCAGCCGCGCGGCACGGTGCTGTTCTTCCATGGCGGCGGTTTCGTGCTCGGCTCGCTCGACAGCCACGCGTCGATCACGGCGCGGATCGCGGCCGATACCGGCCTCGACGTGATCGCCGTCGATTACCGGCTGGCGCCCGAGCATCGCGCCCCGGCCGCGCACGAGGACGTGCGTGCCGTGACGCGCGCCGCGCTGGACCGCAGCCTGCCGTTCGGACCGACGGCGCTGCCGGTCGCCGTTGCCGGCGATAGCGCGGGCGGCACGCTGGCGGCCAGCGTGGCCGCCTGGTTCGGCGCCGAGCTCGCGGCCGTCGCGCTGGCTTACCCGATGCTCGGCCTCGAACCCGAATCGCCCGCCGCCGAAACCGAGGCGCATGCGCCGATGCTGACGCTCGACGAGGTGCGCCTGTACCGGCGTCTCTATTGGGGCGATGCCGCGCCGCCGGCCGGCACCGTGCCGCTGTTCGCGGCCCGCTTCGACGGCTTGCCGCCGCTGCTGGCGGTGGGCGCCGAGCACGATCCCCTGCGCGACGACGCGCGCGTCTACGTCGAGCGCATCGTCGCGGCCGGCGGCGAGGCGCATTTCCACTTCGGCACCGGCCTCGTGCATGGCTGCTGGCGCGCGCTCGACCTCAGCCCGGGCGCGGCCCGGATGCACGCGACGATCTGCGAATTCCTGGAAGCCGGTATCGACCGGCACGCGGCATCCCGATGAGCGGTGCCGTCTCGTTCCTGCCAAAAAAATACCCCGGACCGAAGCCGGACCGAGGTGGAGTGCACGCCGTCTGTTGGCACGAGAACAGCTGCGAGTCGAGTATAGAAAGCCGTTCGACGGCTTTCAAAATGAAAAACAGAAGGAATCTTCTGCGATTCGACTGGCAAAACGTCGATTTGCCGATATTGCGAGAGCGCCGGCGAATAAAGGCTCGCGCTGGTGAGATTGCCCTTGGCTCGAGGAAACAATCGCCTTCCCGGGCCTGGAAATCGTCGGAGGATCCACCGAGCCCGAAATGAAAAACGGCACGACCTCGTCGAGGATCGTGCCGTTCGTCATGGCTCGGGATCATGCTGGAATCCGGCGCGGCGAAACGCTGCTCGCGCCGCCGTATTCCACGATCCCCGAGAAACACATTGTTGCACCACCGGCAACGATGATGCGGGCCTTCTCCAGCTCGTTCCGATCGGGACGGGTGCTCCCGGATCGAAAAAAGGCCCGGGCGCCAGGCGCCCGGGCTAAGCCGTCCCTGATGGGGCGGCGGAGGTTTGGGGCCTGAAAACGGCAACGAGCCCGTGGCGGGCTCGTCGTCGAAACGGGCTGCCGCCGGGGCAGCCTCGCAGCTACTGCTTAGTGACCGAAGTAGATCGAGTCACGTGCCGTGGCAGCCGGTACCACCGCGCTGCCCGAACGCACCACCGGCGCTGCCTGCGAGCCGTAGCCGCTGGTGTCCGTGCCCGCCACGCGGGCCTCGGCGGCCTGGATGTCTTCCGGGTAGTACGGGCTCGCGACGCCCGGATGATACCCGGCCTTCTCGAGTTGAACCAGTTGCGCGCGCACTTCGGCGCGGGTCACGGGCTGGTTCGTTTGCGCGAACGCGGCGACCGAGGCGGTAAGGGCAAGAGCGGCAACGACTGCTTGAGTGAGCGACTTCATGATATGACCTCCGTATCTTTGTTTGGTGTGTCGCCTTCGACTGGATGTCGTCAGCGAGTGATGTGAATCGTAGTCCTCGCGATACCTAGGGTAAATACTGGTTTCGGTGATAGATCGTTGCTTAAATCGATAAAATCGCGGGTTGTCAATGGTCGGAGGAATGCATGGGCGGCAACGATGCCGGGACGTCGCCCGAAGGCGCGCGCGGCAACTCGATTCGAGCGACCGAGGCAGAGGACCAGCGGGGTGAGGAAGCGGCAGGCGTAAAAGCGAAAGCCCCGCGAATCGCAGGGGCTTTCGGGCATGGCGGGGCATGGAGCGCGTGTGGAAACGCCTGCGGCGGGCGGGCGCCGCAAAAGGAAACGCCGCGAGTGGATCGCGGCGTCTGGCTGGGGGCGGCTTACTTGCCGCTGTGCAGGCCCAGCACCTGGGCGGCGGAGATCATCGCGCCGGCGTTCGCGGGGGCGGGACGCTCGGCAGGGCGAAACACCTCTTCGCCGCGCTGGATGGTCTGTCGCGACAGCGCGCAGGTGCCGGTGCGCTGCGCGAAGCGGCGCCGCCAGCGCTGCTCGCCGTAGTGGCAGCGGCCGGGTTCGACCCAGCGAACCACCAGCAGCGTATCGGATTGTTCGAGAATTTCGACGTGAACGTCGGAGGCGTCGAGCACTGGCCTTGATTGGGAAGACTTCATTTGCCGTTTCCTAAAGCTCGTGCGGTATCGGCCTAGGCAGTATTTGCAACTGCGATTTGTCGATTCCGTAGCGGTTTCCAATAAGAATCTGGGGCTAAATGTAAGCGCCTGCGACAAGAAAAAACATCCTGTCTGGCTCGAATTACATTTTGCCGATTTAGAAACAATCGACGAGCCCTGTCGGGCGCACAAAGAAAAAACCCCGGAGGGGATCCGGGGTGGAAAAAGGAGCGAGCCACACGGCAGACGCCTTACTCGCATAGGCATCTGGGGTGAGGACCGTGTTGAGGTAGCTCGCCCTTGGAGACGGTTCAGTGCACGTCGTACATCGATCGGCCGTTGATCGTGAACGGGTCTTGGGCCCGTTTTCCTGCTTCGGCCGTGTAACGAGGCTGTGCACCATAGCCGGAATTCACGTTCTCGCTGTCCTGCGCCCGCGCCTGCTGGGCGGTGGCGCCGGCGGATTGCGACGGGGCCTGCGCGTCATCGCCGGCCGCGAAGGCCGACGAGGCGAATGCCAGCAGGGCGGACGCCGCGAGGATCGAATAAGGCTTGCGCATCATGATCGGCTCCTTGCGAAAGGTCGGCGGGCGACCGGCTGTTTCCACCGCGCCTGCCGTCGAACGTTTCCGGACAACAGGCGCAATGATGCAATGCGCAAGCCGCTAGCAGCGTGACGCGTGGATGGCAGTCCTGTCAGGAAAGGCAGGTCGGGAATGGATACGACGGCTAAGCGCTTGGACGATCGAAACGCAGTGTCCTCATTTCCTGAACACTGCGTTGCGCATTTGACGCTATTCACGGCGCGACGCAATGGATTTGCAATGCTTTATATGCCGGTTAATCGCGCGGTGACGAATGCCGATTCGAATCGGCATTGCCTCAGCGCGTGAAGCGTGTCGCGCTGAACGGCGCGAGATCGATCTCCGGCGTCTCGCCGCAAATCGCCTGCGCGAGCAGCCGGCCCGTGATCGGGCCGAGCGTCAGCCCGTGATGGTTGTGGCCGAACGCGAACCACATGCCGCGATGGCGCGGCGCCGCGCCGATCACCGGCCGCATGTCGGGCGTGCAGGGGCGAAAGCCGAGCCAGGGCGCCGAGTCGAGCCGCGCGCCCAGGCCGAAGCTCGGGCGCGCGATGCGTTCGGCGCGCGCCAGCTGGATGCCCGTGGGCGGCAGCGAGCGGGCCGCCAGCTCGATGCCGGTGGTCAGGCGCAGGCCGCGCTGCATCGGCGCGATCACGTAGCCATGCTCGATGTCGACCACCGGCGCCGACAGGCGCGGCAGCCCGGCCGGCGGCGCGTAATGCATGTGGTAGCCGCGCTTGTCGCGCAGCGGGATGCGATAGCCGAAGCGCGAGAACACCAGGTCCGACCAGGGGCCGAGCGCGATCACCACCTGGCGCGCCGAGGCCTCGCCGTCGGCGGTGTTCACGCGCCAGCCGCCATCCACCTGGGCCAGCGTGGCCGCGTCGCCGCGCAGCAGGGTGCCGCCGTCGCGCTCGAATTGCGCGGCATAGGCGGCCACCAGCGCGCCGGGATTCGACACGGCCTTCGGATCGAGCCAATGGATGGCGCCCGCGAAACCTTCGCCGAGCGAGGCTTCGCGCGAGCGCAGCGCCGCGGCGTCGAGCGCCGTGTAGCGCAGGCCGTGGCTGCGCGCCAGTTCGGCGGCCTCGGCGACGCCGCGTTCGAGCGCGCGCGGCGAGCGGAACGCCTCGAGCCAGCCGCTGCCGTGGATCAGCTCGGCAGCGCCGGGGCTGCGCGCGGCCAGCGCCTCGTGCTCGATCACGCTGCGCTCGATCAGCGGGCGCAGGTCGCGCGCGGCCGCGGCATGGCGGGCCGGCGCCGATTCGTGCCAGAAGCGCAGCAGCCAGGGCGCGAAGGCCGGCAGCGAGCGCGGATGCCAGTACAGCTCGGTGGCGCGGTTGGCCGCGTAGCGCAGCAGGGCCAGCGGGCTGCGCGGAAACGCATAGGGCATCACCGACGAGCGCTCGATCAGCCCGGCATTGCCGAAGCTGGTGCCCTGGCCGGGCTGCTGGTGATCGACCAGCGCGACGCGGCGGCCGCGCTCGCGCAGATGGCGGGCAATCGACACGCCGACGATGCCGGCGCCCAGAACGATATCGTCGAAATCCATGTCGGTCGGTGAGGAAGAGTCGCTGAGGAAACCGAAACAGTGGCTAGCGCGAGGACGATCGGGACAGCTCGGCATCGGCCTCGTATTCGATCACCAAATCCGATTCGGCGATCGCCACGCAGGGCAGGATCCAGCCCTCGCGCTTTTCCTCGGCGCTGAGCCCCGGCCATTCGATCCGGTAGCGGATCCGGCCTTCGCGCAGCCGGCACAGGCAACTGCGGCAGGTGCCGTTGCGGCAGGAGCGCGGCAGCGAGATGCCATCGAAGCCGGCCGCCTCGAGCAGCGACAGCGAATCGGGCGACTCGAAGCTGAGGCCGATCGGCTCGATACGGACCTGGAACGCGGATTCGGATTCGCTCATCAGGGGCGGCAGAGGGTTTGGGGCGGGATCGCCAGCATACCCGATGCGCGCCCGGTCCGGCGATGCGCTCAGGCCTCGCCGCGCCGCCGCCGCAGATGCCGGTAGACGGTATTGCGCGCCAGGCCCAGTTCGCGCGCGGCGGCCGAGATATTGCCATGATGGCGGGCCAGCGTGCCGTCGATCAGCGCGGCCTGATGCGCGTCGAGCGTGGTCGCTGCGCGCTCGGCGAGGGCGCCTGCCGGCGGCGCCTCGGCGATCGAGGGCCCCGGCTCGTCGGCCTGCCGCGGGCAGTCGAGCCAGAAATCCTCGGGCAGGTGTTCCAGGTCGATCTCGGGCGCGTCGTCGGCCAGCATGCCGGCGGTGCGCAGCACGTTGGCCATCTGCCGAAGATTGCCCGGCCAGCGGCAGCGCGCGAAGGCGGCCAGCACGGCCGGGGAGACCCGCCCCGGCAGCGCGTCGGTGCGCGCCAGCCGGGCCAGCATGCGCCGCACCAGTTCCTCCAGGTCGCCGCGCTGCGCGAGCGGCGGCAGCGTTACCGACAGCCCGTTGATGCGGTAGTAGAGATCCTCGCGGAAGTCCTGCCCGGCCATCATCGCGCGCAGGTCGCGATGGGTCGCGCAGACCACGCGCACGTCGACGGGCTGGGCGCGCCCGCCGCCCAGCGGCACCACCGCGCGCTCCTGCAGCACCCGCATCAGCCGAACCTGCTGCGCCAGCGGCATGTCGCCGATCTCGTCGAGGAACAGCGTGCCGCCGTCGGCCTGCACGATGCGCCCGGCGCTGCCGCGCCGGCGCGCGCCGGTGAAGGCGCCGTCCTCGTAGCCGAACAGCTCGGCCTCGATCAGCGAATCGGGCAGGGCCGCGCAGTTGACGGCCACGAAGGGCCCGTCGCGGCGCGGCGAGGCGTGATGCAGCGCGCGCGCCAGCCATTCCTTGCCGGTGCCGGTCTCGCCGAGGATCAGCACCGGCAGGTCGCGGCCGCGGATCTTGGCGACACGCTGCAGGATCGTCGCCATGCGCGCGTCGCCGGTGTCGAGCGTGGCCAGCGTGATCGCGTCGGGGCTCTCCTCGCGAGCGGCGGGCGCCGGCGCCGGCGGGCGGGCCGGCGTCGCCAACGGCGCGCGCGGCGCGATGCGGGTCTTGCGCGCATCGGCATAGTCGCAGCGCGCGATCACGCGCACGCCGCTGGCCAGCGTCAGCGCGAAGCTGGCGCCCGGTTCGCGCGCGGCCTGGTCGGCGAGCCGCGCGAAGGGCAGGCCGAACAGCTCGTCGCAAGCGCGATCCTGCAGCGCCTCGAGCGGCGCGCCGAGCTGGAACTGCGCGCTGCGGTTGGCGGCCAGCAGGCTGCCGTCGGCGCGGAACGCCACCAGCCCGCCGAACAGCGAGTCGACGAACTCGGCATGGGCATGGAACTGCACGCGCAGCGCCGCCTCGCAGGCGTTCGCGAACAGGTGGTTCTCGATCAGTTGCGCCGACATCTTCACCAGCGCCAGCGTGTGCGGGCCGAAGCCGCGCGGGTCGCCGCTCACGTCGAGCGCGCCGAGCGGGCGGCCGAAGGGATCGGCGATCGGCGCGCAGGAGCAGGACAGCACGTGGTTGGCGCGCAGGAAGTGTTCGCCGCCGTGCACGGTGATGGCTTGCTGCGCCGCCAGCGCGGTGCCGATCGCATTGGTGCCGCGCGCCTGTTCGGCCCAGGAGGCGCCGGGGCGCAGCGCGACGCGGTTGGCCTTCTCGACGAAATCCGCGTCGCCGATGCTGTGCAGGATCATGCCGTCCTGGTCGGTCAGGAGTACGAGGCTTTGGGTATCGGCGATCTGCGCGTGGAGCGCCTCCATCACGGGACGCGCGTGCGTGTAGAGCGAGCGGCTGCCGTCGATCAGTTCGCGCAGCGCGCCGGCCGACAGCGGCGTGTAGTCGGGCCGGTCCGACACGCGCAGCCCGACCGAGGCCGAGCGCGCATGGGCCTGCGCGAGGACGTCGAGTCGGCTGTCCGCGGCGGGCAGCACGGAGGATTGCGGCATGTCGTGTCTCCTGGGGCGCACTCGGCGCGCCCTTGTTGGGTTCGCGGGCCTTGGCCGAGGCGCCGCAGGTGCCCATCATACAAGCGCGAACGGGCCGGCGCGACGGCGATTCGCCTCGGCGTGCGATGCCCGCGCCCTCGCGAGGCGAGCGGCGCCGAACGGTTTTTTTGCACCGCAAGATGAGGCGACCGGCCCGGCGCGCAAGGGCGATCGCGGCACGGCTGCCACGCGGCTTGCGGCACGCGCGCATTAAGCAGCGGCTGCTGAATTGGGGCGCCCCGCGACGCTGCCCGGCACCACCGCGGGGCACGGCTCGGGGTTTCTCCGAGCCGACCTTGCGTGTCGGCGCAAAGCGTCTACAGTGAATGCAACCGGCTCGTTCCGGGCGCGCCCCTCATGACTCGCGCGCCGCCTGCCGGCCGTCCCGCGTTCACCCCTGGCCCCGGAGGCCGTCCTGGTGTGCGCGGCCTTTTGCATTCTCGTCACGGCAGAGGCGGCGCCATGCAGATCCATTTCCCGAACGAAGCCCCCGAGTATTCGGGGCGTGAACTGACGCTGGCCTTCGCGGCGCTGGTCGACGGCGAGCGGGTGTGGTGCGAGATCACCGCCGAGGCGCTCGAATCGCATTTCGGCGCGGCGTCGCCGAGCTTCGAGGACATGCTGGGCGCCTTCGCGAACCACCGCCCGCGCATCGAGGCCGCCGCCCGGCGGCTGCTGGCCGATACGCACGCGCGCTGCGTGACGCTGCGCAGCGGCTACGTCCGCTTCCACGAGGCCCACCAGCGCTGAATGAGGCGCGCGGGGCCGGCGCTTCTCGCGGGTCGCGAGAAGCGTGCGTTTTCATTCCTTCGGATTGCAGACGGCCGGCTCGGCCGCTTCGGCGGGGCAAGCGCGCCTAGCGCGAGCGCGACATCGAGCGGCGCTCGCCGCCGTCCGCGCTGCTCGAGGAGGCTGCCGCCGCGGCGGCGGGCCGGTCGGTGTCGAGCGCGCGATCGAACTCCTGGGCGCGCAGGCGGATCTTCTGCGCATAGGCCTGCGAGCCGCCGTAACGGCGCATCGCCACGTCGAGGTCGCCGTTCGCGCCCTGCATGTAGCCATAGAGGATGGCCGAGCCGATCTTGATGTTGGTGGTGGGCTCGGTCAGGTCCTGGTTGCGCACCAGGCCGCGATGCACCGAGGGCACCACCTGCATCAGCCCGGTCGCGCCGTTGGCGCCCTTGGCCTTTTCCCGGAAGCGCGATTCGATCGAGATGATCGCCAGCAGCACGGCGGGCGGCAGCGAATACTTGGCGGAGGCGAGCGTGACGGCGTCGGAGATCTGCTCGGCCTTCTGCCTGGCGACGCCGAACTTGCGGATCAGGTAGGTGGTGACGGGGCCGTGGCTCGCTTCGGCGCTCTGCGCCAGCGGCCCCGAGGCGGGCACGCCGGAGGCGGCGGAGGCCAGCGCGGGCGCGGCGGCCAGCACGGCCGCATCGCTGCGATCGGACGCAGCGGGATCCGCGAACGCCGTGGACGCGCAGCCTAGCAGGAAGACGATCGAACAGGTGAGCCGCCGCATGGATCTCGGGAACGATACCGGGGCGCATAGTATAGCCATCCCGGCCGGCCGGAACATATCGGCACGATCCAGGGGCCGGCGGGCCGCGCGAGGCCTTCGCCGGGCCGGAAACGGCGACGCCGCCCGAAGGCGGCGTCGCATGCCGGGCTGGGCGCGAGGCTTATTCGCCGCCCAGGTAGAAGTAGCGGAACAGGAACACGATCGCGATGATCCACACGATCGCCTTGACCTCCTTCGCGCGCCCGGTCAGCAGCTTGAGGCCGGCATAGGCGATGAAGCCGAAGGCCACGCCGTTGGCGATCGAGTAGGTGAAGGGCATCAGCAGGGCGGTCAGCGCGGCCGGCACCGCCTCGGTGGCGTCGTCCCAGGGCACGTCCACCATGTCGCGCAGCATCAGGCAGGACACGTAGAGCAGGGCCGGCGCGGTGGCATAGGCCGGCACCACGCCCGCCAGCGGCGCGATGAAGAGGCACGCCAGGAACAGCACGGCCACCGTCACCGCCGTCATGCCGGTGCGCCCGCCCGCCTGCACGCCCGAGGCGCTCTCGATGTAGGCGGTGGTCGACGAGGTGCCCAGCACCGAGCCGGCCACGATCGCGGTGCTGTCGGCCAGCAGGGCCTTGTTCAGGCGCTGCATCTTGCCTTCCACCAGCAGGCCGGCGCGGTTGGCCACGCCCATCAGGGTGCCGGTGGCGTCGAACAGCTCGACCAGGAAGAACACCAGGATCACGTTGATCACGCCGGTCGACAGCGCGGCCTTGATGTCGAGCTTGAACAGGGTGGGCTCGATCGAGGGCGGCATCGAGACGATGCCGTGGAACTGGTTGCCGCCGAAGAAGAACGACAGCACGGTGACCGCCACGATGCCGATCAGGATCGCACCGCGCACGCGCAGCGCATCGAGCGTGACGATCAGGAAGAAGCCGACGATCGCCAGGATGGTGGCGGGCTGGTGCAGGTTGCCGAGCGTGACCAGGGTGGCCGGGCTGCCGGTGATCACGCCGGCCGTCTTCAGCGAGATGATGCCGAGGAACAGGCCGATGCCGGCCGTGATCGCCACCCGCAGCGTCTTGGGGATGCCGTTGATGATCGCCTCGCGCACCCGGAACAGGGTGACCAGCAGGAACAGGCAGCCGGAGATGAACACCGCGCCGAGCGCGGCCTCCCAGGTGAAGCCCATGCCCTTGACCACCGCGTAGGCGAAGTAGGCGTTCAGGCCCATGCCCGGTGCGCAGGCCACCGGGTAGTTGGCGTACAGACCCATGATCAGCGAGGCGAGCGCGGCCACCAGGCAGGTCGCGACGAACACCGATTCCTTGGGCATGCCGGCATCGCCGAGAATCGCCGGATTCACGAAGATGATGTAAGCCATGGTAAGGAAGGTGGTCACGCCCGCCAGCAGTTCGGTGCGCAGGTCGGTTCCGGCTTCCTGGAAGCCGAAATACCGTTTGATCGAGTCCATGAAGAGGGTTCTCCGGTCGGTGGTCGTCTTGCTCGACGTTTCGTTCGTGTGACTGGTTTTCGTGGCGGCTCGCGCCGCGCGCGCGGCCCGTTGGGGACGGCCCGTTGGGGACGGCGACGGGCGGGATTGTAAACGCAGCACGAGCGCGCGCCTACGATTGCCGGGCACGGCACCGACCCGCTACGATGGCGGCTCATGCGCGCTCGCCCGGCCCCGCACGAACGCCGACATACGATAAGTCGCCAAAAATACCCGAGAGAGCATGTCGAACCATCCCGAACCGAGGCACGCGCGCCGGCTGCCGCGAGCCGGCCGCCAGGCGTTTCGAGCGCCGCGTCCGTTGACTTGCGCGGCGTCGTTGCCGGCCATCCCGGCGATCCTTTCGATTTCGTTGCGCGCGCATCGATTGGCGTCGAGACCGGCGCTGGCACGCGATGCACGCGAGGAGGGCCCGCGATGAAGCCCGAACGCCACCGCATCGATGCCGCAGCGCCGCCATGGATGCCGGTCGCCTTCGCCGAGGCAGGCATCGCGCGCTACGGCGCCGGCCGCAGCAATCCGCGCATCGTCGAATACAACGGCGCCACCAACCTGGCCGGCTACGACGACAAGATCTCCTGGTGCTCCTCGTTCGCGAACTGGTGCATCACGCGCGCCGGCTTGGCCGGCACCGGCTCGGCGCTGGCGCGCTCCTGGCTCGACTGGGGACGCGAGCTGGCCGAACCCGTTTACGGCTGCATCGCCGTGCTGATGCGCGACGATCCGAACAGTTGGAAAGGGCACGTCGGTTTTTATCTGCGCCACGAAGGCGACTCGATCGTGCTGTTCGGCGGCAACCAGCTCGACGAAGTGCGCGAGCTGGCCTATCCGCGCGCGGAACTGCTCGCCTATCGCTGGCCGCACGAGATGCAAGGCCGCTGAACGCGAGACGCGATGGATTTCACGCGGCCGCAATGGCGGCGTCCATCGTTGCAGGCGGCTCGCACCGCGATTGTGCATCGCGTCGGGCACGAAAACTGTTCTGTATCGTCCACGCGACACCCGCCGGAAACGCGTTCGTGAAGCCATCCCTTGCCACGCCTGGATTCACGGGCTTTACACATCCGACAATTAACAATGGATCGGAAAGAATCGCATTTTGGATGTAAAAGATTGCAAGGCGCTATCGCGAAAAAGAGGATTGGACTCTAGGATGTGATGGTGGGTCGGACGACTTTGAGGACGTCGATGCAGCGACACGAGATTCGCCGCGTCGACGTCCCGGCAGCAGGCAAAACCGGTATTCGCCGGGCCATGGTGGCCTGGATTCCCGTTCGAATTCATCGGTCGATACGGAGGTAAGCATGTTGAACTGGATCAGTCGTTGGGCGATGCGGCATGCCCCCACTCCCGAGAAAACCGCCGCCTCGATGCTCGTCACGGCGCGCATGGAGTTGTTCACCGCCGAGCAGCGCGTGATCGACGCGAAACTGCAGGCCGATTACTGGCGCACGCGCGTGTCCTTCCTGGAAGAGGTGCAGAAGCAGGGCATCGATCCGTGGGTCACCGCTGCCGCGCATCCGGCCGCGGAACCCGCACCGGCCGCTGCCGCGCGCGGCCAGGGCGGCCCGCGCCTGGCGGCCAGCACCTGACATGACGGCCTGCTTCGCCGTCTCGCGCCAAGGCGTGATGGCGCGTCCATCCTGTCATTGCCGAATCGAACGGGCTCGCCACGCGGGCCCGTTCTCCTCGCGCATCGCTTCACTCAGCCGGGCCGATTAGCCCTGGCCGCCAGTTCGCGCTCGCGATAGGCGGCCGGGCTCAGCCCGCTCCATCCCTTGAAGGCTCGGTAGAACGCGCTCGGCTCCGCGAAGCCGGCCGCGCTCGCCACGTCGGCCACCGTCAGCTCGCTGTCGGCCAGCGCCGCGCAGGCGATCTCGTAGCGCAGCGCATCCTTGATCTCCTGGTACGAGGCGCCTTCCTGGCGCAGCTTGCGCCTGAGCGTGGCCTCGGCCACGTGCAGGCGCGCGGCGATGCCGGCCGCGTCGGGCCAGTCGGCCGGCAAGGCTGAGCGCAGCACCGCGCGCACGCGGCTCGCCAGCGAATCGGGGTTGCGGTACTTGACGATGAAGTTGCCGGGCGCGTTGCGCAGGAAGGTCTTCAGCGAGGCGCCGCTCTGTACCACCGGCAGCGTCGCGAAAGCCGGATCGAACTCGACGCAGGACTCGGCCTGGTCGAAGCGCAGGTCCTCGCAGAAGATCTGTTGATAGTCGCGCGCGACCTCGGGCGGCGCGCTGCGCAGCTGCGCGCGCAGCACCGGGATGCGCCGCCCGATCAGCCAGCAGGTCAGCCCATACACCACGATGAAAAAAGTCGCGTAGGCGAACACCGGCGGCCTCGCGTCGGCCTCGCGATGCACGAAGCGCAGCCGCACGCGCTGCGCGTCGACATCGAGTTCGGCATGCAGGTCGTCGAGCACGCCGCGCATCACGTTGAGCGCGCGCGACAGCGCGCTCAACCCGCTGCGCGCGCCCAGCGCCGCCTGGCTCATGGCGATGAAGGTGCCGCTGCGCATCGGGTGAGAATCCTGGCCGAAGAACTCGTCGTCGAGCGTGCGCGCGATCGCGTTCCAGAGCGCGCCGTACTGGCGCGCGCTCACATGCGCCTCGGGATCGGCCAGCGCATCGGGCGCGATGCCGGCCTGCGCGAGCAGCGCGTCGGGGTCGGCGCCGCCCTGGCGCGCGAGCGCGATGCTGGTGGCGACCAGGCGGATCGAGACGGTTCCTTTGTCGGCGGCTTTCATGCGGGGTAGGTCCGAGGTGCGGGCGGCGCGGCCCCTGGCGGCGAGGCACGCGCTTGGAGGCGTGATTCGGGGCGAGATTCGGGGCGATATGGCACGCACGAACATGCTATGGCAAAAACGATCATTGTAATTGAGTGCGGCGAGCATCGAAACACCGGCCGGCCTTGCCTACACTGAGGTCATCGACGAACGAATCAGTTACCGGCTGCCGCGGCGCGGCACCGGATCAGGAGACAGGCCCCGCCATGGATGCGCTCTATACCGAAGACCAGCGGATGATTCGCGACAGCGTCCGCGATTTCTCCACCGAAGTGCTCGCGCCGAACGCGGCGCAATGGGACCGCGAGGGCGCGCTGCCCGATCGCGTGGTCGCGCAGATGGGCGAGCTGGGCCTGCTCGGCATGGTGGTGCCGGCCGAGTGGGACGGTTCGTATACCGATTACACCGCCTATGCGCTGGCGGTGGAGGAAATCGCCGCCGGCTGCGCGTCCTGCGCCACGCTGATGAGCGTGCAGAACTCGGTGTGCTGCGGCCCGATCCTGAACTACGGCACCGACGCGCAGCGCGATCGCTGGTTGCGCGAGCTGGCCTCGGGCCGGATGGTCGGCTCGTTCTGCCTGACCGAGCCGCAGGCCGGCTCCGAGGCGAACAACCTGCGCACCCGCGCGGTGCTGCAGGACGGCCGCTGGGTGCTGAACGGCAGCAAGCAGTTCATCTCGAACGCCTCGCGCGCCGGCGTGGCGATCGTTTTTGCCATGACCGATCCCGAGCAGGGCAAGCGCGGCCTGTCGGCCTTCATCGTGCCGACCGACACGCCCGGCTTCAACGTCGGCAAGCCCGAGAAGAAGCTCGGCATCCGCGCCTCGGACACCTGCCCGATCACGCTGGAGAACTGCGCGATCCCCGAGGAGAACCTGCTCGGCGCGCGCGGCGAGGGCCTCAAGATCGCGCTGGCGAATCTCGAGGGCGGGCGCATCGGTATCGCCGCGCAGGCGGTGGGCATCGCGCGTGCCGCCTTCGACAAGGCCTGCCGCTACGCCGCCGAGCGCACCCAATTCGGCAAGCCGATCAAGGAGCACCAGGCGATCGCCGAGAAGCTCGCCGACATGGCCACCCAGCTGAACGCGGCGCGCCTGCTGGTGCATCACGCCGCGCGGCTGCGCACCGAAGGGCTGCCCTGCCTGTCGGAAGCCTCGCAGGCCAAGCTGTTCGCCTCGGAGATGGCCGAGAAGGTCTGCTCCGACGCGATCCAGGTCCACGGCGGCTACGGCTACCTGGCCGATTACGAAGTCGAGCGCCATTACCGCGATGCGCGCATCACGCAGATCTACGAAGGGACCAGCGAAGTGCAGCGCATGGTGATCGCGCGGCAGCTCTGATCCGGCACGCGAGGCCGGCGTATGATCACCACCACACGACGACGCACGCCAGAACGTTGCGCGACGAGACGGAAGGAGACGAAACGATGACGGCACAGGCTTTCCTCGATGCCCGCGATTTCCTGCTGCGGCACCGGACCGACTACGACACGGCTTACCGCGATTTCCGCTGGCCGCAGCTCGAGTCGTTCAACTGGGCGCTCGACTACTTCGACGCGATGGCGCAGGGTAACGAGTGCCCCGCGCTGTGGATCGTCGATGCGGCGACAGGCGCGGGCGAGCCGGTTTCGTTCGCGCGCATGTCGGAGCAATCGTCGAGGATTGCCAATCATCTGCGCCGGCTCGGCGTGGGCCGCGGCGACCGCCTGCTGCTGATGCTGCCGAACCGCGTCGAGCTGTGGGAGACCATGCTGGCCGCGATGAAGCTCGGTGCGGTGGTGCTGCCCGCCACCACCCAGCTGCCCGCCGAGGAGATCCGCGATCGCGTGACGATCGGCGGCGCGCGCTACGCGGTGATCGACGCGGCCGAGGCTGCGAAATTCGACCAGGCCGGCGTGGAGGTGACGCGCATCATCGTCGGCGGCGCGCGCGAGGGCTGGCTGCGCTACGACGAGGGCTACGCCGCCCCGGCCGAATTCGCGCCCGACGCGCCCACCCACGTCGACGACACGCTGCTGCTCTATTTCACCTCGGGAACCACCTCCAAGCCGAAGCTGGTCGAGCACACCCATCGCACCTACCCGGTCGGCAGCCTCTCCACGCTGTACTGGATCGGCCTGCAACCGGGCGACATCCACTGGAACATCAGCTCGCCGGGCTGGGCCAAGCATGCCTGGAGCTGCTTCTTCGCGCCCTGGAACGCGCAGGCCTGCGTGTTCGCCTTCAACTACACGCGCTTCGATCCCAAGCAGGCGCTCGACGCGCTGGTGCGCTACGGCATCACCACGCTGTGCGCGCCGCCGACGGTCTGGCGCATGCTGGTGCAGCAGCCGCTGGCCTCCTACGCGGTCAAACTGCGCGAGATCATCGGCGCGGGCGAGCCGCTCAACCCCGAGATCATCGAGCGCGTGCGCCGCGCCTGGGGCATCACCATCCGCGACGGTTACGGCCAGACCGAAACCACCTGCCTGATCGGCAATTCGCCGGGCCAGCCGGTGGTGGCCGGCTCGATGGGCCGCCCGCTGCCGGGCTACCGCGTGGCCCTGCTCGATCCCGACGGCGTGCCGGTGGAGGAGGGCGAGATCGCGCTGCCGCTGGACGGCGAGCGTCCCGCCGGCCTGATGACCGGCTACGCCAACCACGCCGAGGCCACCGCGCGCGCGATGCGCGACGGCTACTACCGCACCTCCGACATCGCGCTGCGCCGCGACGACGGTTATTACCTCTACATCGGCCGCGCCGACGACGTGTTCAAGTCCTCCGACTACCGCCTGAGCCCGTTCGAGCTGGAGAGCGTGCTGATCGAGCATCCGGCGATCGCCGAGGCGGCCGTGGTGCCGAGCCCCGATCCGCTGCGCCTGTCGGTGCCCAAGACGGTGGTGATGCTGCGCACGGGCTACGAGCCCGATGCGGCGCTGGCTCGCGAGATCTTCCGCTTCTCGCGCGAGAAGCTGGCGCCCTACAAGCGGATCCGCCGGCTGCAGTTCGCCGAGCTGCCCAAGACCATCTCCGGCAAGATCCGCCGCGTCGAGCTGCGCCGCCGCGAGCTGGAGCGCGATGCCGATCCCTCGCTGCGCATGCCCGACGAATACTGGGAGGAGGATTTCCCCAACGAGTGAAGCGGGGCCGGCCGGCCCACGAGGATTGCCGATCGCCGTCGCGCGCGCCGTATCGAACGGCGCGCGTGCGTCATTCACCGGCCGCCGCGCGTTTCGCGCGACGGCCTTCAAGGAGAGCCGAACCATGAACGCAACGCCGATGCCCCGCGCGGGGCAGTCCCTGCCGACGGTCAAGCTGCTGATCGACGGCGAATTCGTCGAGTCGGGCACCCGCGAATGGCGCGAGATCGTCAATCCGGCCACCCAGGAGGTGCTGGCGCGCGTGCCCTTCGCGACCGTCGCCGAGGTGGACGCCGCCGTGCGCGCCGCGCATGCCGCGTTCGCGCAATGGAAGAGCACGCCGATCGGCGCGCGCATGCGCATCATGCTGAAGTACCAGGACCTGATCCGCGCCAACCAGCAGCGCATCGCCAGGACGCTGACGGCCGAGCAGGGCAAGACCCTGCCCGATGCCGAGGGCGACATCTTCCGCGGCCTCGAGGTGGTCGAGCATGCCTGCTCGATCGGCTCGCTGCAACTGGGCGAGTTCGCCGAGAACGTGGCCGGCAGCGTCGACACCTACACGCTGCGCCAGCCGCTGGGCGTATGCGCCGGCATCACGCCGTTCAACTTCCCGGCCATGATCCCGCTGTGGATGTTCCCGATGGCCCTGGTCTGCGGCAACACCTTCGTGCTGAAGCCTTCCGAGCAGGATCCGTTGTCGACCATGGAACTGGTCGAGCTGGCGATCGAGGCCGGCGTGCCCAAGGGCGTGCTCAACGTGGTGCACGGCGGCAAGGAAGTGGTCGACGCGATCTGCACGCACGAGCTGGTGAAGGCGGTGTCCTTCGTCGGCTCGACGGCGGTCGGCACCCACGTCTACCGGCTCGCCGGCGAGCACGGCAAGCGCGTGCAGTCGATGATGGGCGCCAAGAACCACGCGGTGGTGCTGCCCGACGCGAACCGCGAGCAGACCCTCAACGCGCTGGCGGGCGCCGCCTTCGGCGCGGCCGGCCAGCGCTGCATGGCCACCTCGGTGGCGGTGCTGGTGGGCGCCGCGCGCGACTGGGTGCCGGACCTGGTGGCGCGTGCGAAGACGCTCAAGGTCAATGCCGGCGTCGAGCCCGGCACCGACGTCGGCCCGCTGGTGTCGAAGGCGGCCAAGGCGCGCGTGCTGTCGCTGATCGAGGAGGGCGTGGCCGCCGGCGCGACGCTCGCGCTCGACGGCCGCGGCGTGACGGTGCCCGGCTACGAGGACGGCAACTTCGTCGGGCCCACGGTGTTCACCGACGTGAAGACCGACATGAGCATCTACACCAGGGAGATCTTCGGGCCGGTGCTGGTGGTGCTGAGCGCCGACACGCTCGACGAGGCCATCGCCCTGGTCAACGCCAATCCGTTCGGCAACGGCGTGGGCCTGTTCACGCAGAGCGGGGCGGCGGCGCGCAAGTTCCAGAGCGAGATCGACATCGGCCAGGTCGGCATCAACATCCCGATCCCGGTGCCGGTGCCGTACTTCAGCTTCACCGGCTCGCGCGGCTCCAAGCTCGGCGACCTCGGCCCCTACGGCAAGCAGGTGGTGCAGTTCTACACGCAGACCAAGACCGTCACCGCGCGCTGGTTCGACGACGACGCCACGGCCGGCGCGGTGAACACCACCATCCGGCTCGGCTGAGACGGGACAAGACAGCGATAGCTACATCGGGAGACACGTCATGAAGATCGGATTCATCGGCCTCGGCCACATGGGCGCGCCGATGGCGCTCAATCTCGTCAAGGCCGGCCACGAGGTGCGGGCCTTCGACCTCAGCGAGGACGCGCTGCGGCTGGTGGCCGACGGCGGCGCGAAGCTGGCGGGTTCGGCGCGCGAGGCGGCCGAGGGCGCCGAGTTCGTGATCACCATGCTGCCGGCCGCGGTCCACGTGCGCCGCGCGCTGACGGACGAGAACGGCGTGCTGGCCGGGCTCGCGCCGGGCGCCACGGTGATCGACTCGAGCACCATCGACCCGGCCAGCGCGCAGGCCTTCGGCGAGCTGGTGCGCGAGCGCGGCGGCGCCTTCGTCGATGCGCCCGTGTCGGGCGGTACCGGCGGTGCCGCGGCCGGCACGCTGACCTTCATGGTCGGCGGCAGCGTGGCCGAGTTCGAGCGCGTCACGCCGGTGCTGACCGGCATGGGCCGCAACGTGGTGCATTGCGGGCCGACCGGGATGGGGCAGGTGGCCAAGGTCTGCAACAACCTGGTGCTCGGCATCTCGATGGCCGGCGTGGCCGAGGCGATGTCGCTGGGCGTGGCGCTCGGCATCGACCCGAAGGTGCTGGGCGGCATCCTCAACACCTCGACCGGCCGCTGCTGGAGCGCGGACACCTACAACCCCTACCCGGGCGTGATCGAGACCGCGCCGTCCTCGCGCGGCTACACCGGCGGCTTCGGAACCGACCTGATGCTGAAGGACCTGGGCCTGGCCAACGACGCCGCGAAGCAGGTGCGCCAGCCCGTCTATCTCGGCGCGCTCGCGCAGCAGCTCTACCAGACCGTGAGCAGCCGCGGCGATGGCCGGCTCGATTTCTCGGCGGTGATCCGCCTCTACCAGATGCCCGCTTCCAAGGACTCCCGATGATCGAACTTACCGAAATCGACGGCGGCGCGATCGCGCTGCTGACGCTGTCGCGGCCGCCCGCCAACGCCTTCACGGCCGAGGGCCTGGCCGAGCTGGAGCGCAGCGTGGCGCGGCTCGAGGCGACGCCCGCGCTGCGCGCGCTGGTGATCACCGGCGCCGGCCCGAAATTCTTCTGCGGCGGCGCCGACCTCGACACCTTCGCCAGCGGCGACCACGCCGTGGCGCGTGCCATGGCGGCGCGTTTCGGTGCCGCCTTCGCGAAGCTGCAGGCCGCGCGTTTCGTGACGATCGCCGCGATCAACGGTTATGCGATGGGCGGCGGCCTGGAGTGCGCGCTGGCCTGCGATATGCGGATCGCCGAGCGGCATGCGCAGATGGCGCTGCCCGAACCGGCGGTCGGCCTGCTGCCCTGCGGGCTCGGCACCCAGACGCTGCCCTGGCTGGTCGGCGAGGGCTGGGCCAAGCGCATCGTGCTGGCCGGCCTGCGCGTCGATGCCGAGACGGCGCTGCGCATCGGCCTGGTCGAGGAGCTGGTGGAGACCGGCGCCGCGCGCGAGGCCGGCATCGAGCTGGCGCGCCGCGTGGCCGCTCTCGCGCCGCGCGCCACCGAATCGAGCAAGGCGCTGATCGCGCTGGCGCGGCAGGGCGTGCCCTTCGATGCCGCCGTCGCGCTGGAGCGCGAACGTTTCGTCGACCTGTTCGACACCGGCGAGCCGCGCGAAGGCGTGGCCGCCTTCTTCGGCAAGCGTCGCCCCGACTGGCACGCTGCCCATCACGGAGACAAGCAATGAGCATGGCGCTACAGGCATCCATGGTTTCTTCCGCCTCGGCGCCGGCGGTCGAGGCGTCAACGGCGTCCACCCCGGCCGGCGCGGCTGCTGCGGCCAGCAAGGGCCCCGACGTGACGATGCGCGTGATCAATCGCGTCGCCGTCATCACGCTCGACCGGCCGGCCGCGCTGAACGCGCTCTCGCACGCGATGGTGCGCGAGCTCGCGGTGCTGGTGGAGCGCTGCCGCGCGGACCAGCAGATCCTCGCCGTCGTGCTGCGCGGCGCCGGCGAGAAGGGCTTCTGCGCGGGCGGCGACGTGCGCGCGCTGTATCACGAGGCGAAGGCCGGCTCACGCGACTGGCTGCACTTCTTCGTCGACGAATACCGGCTCGACTACGCGCTGCACACCTTTCCCAAGCCGGTGGTGGCGCTGATGGACGGCATCACCATGGGCGGCGGCATGGGGCTCGCCCAGGGTGCCGCGCTGCGCGTGACCACCGAGCGCAGCAAGCTGGCGATGCCGGAAACGCGCATCGGCTTCGTGCCCGACGTGGGCGCCACGCACTTCCTGTCGGCGCTGCCGGTGGAGCTGGCGCTCTACATCGGGCTGACCGGCGTGACCTTGTCGGGTGCCGATGCATTGGTCGCTCGTCTCGCCGATCTCTGCGTGCCGGCCTCGTGGCTGGAGACCTTCGAGCAGCGCCTGGAACGCGCCGAGCTGGGCGGGCCCGACCTGCCGGGCGCGCTGCGCGCGGTGTTCGAGCCGCCCTGCAACATCGTTCCGCATGCCACGCTGGACGGCCAGTTGCCCTGGATCGTCCGGCACTTCGACCGGCGCTCCAGCGTCGAGCGGATCGTCGCCACGCTGCGCCACGATCTCGGCCGCGACGAGAGCAGCCGCGAATACCGGCAATGGCTGCAGGCCACGCTCGATGCGCTGACCGGCCATTCGCCGACCATGCTGCTGGTCACGCGCGACGCGCTGCTGCGTGGGCGCCAGATGACGCTGGCCGAATCGTTCCGCATGGAACTGTCGATCGGCTCGCGCGCGATCGAGGACGGCGATTTCGTCGAGGGCGTTCGCGCGCACCTAGTGGACAAGGATCGCCGTCCGCGCTGGGCGCCGGCCACGCTGACGGAAGTGCGCGGCGAGCGGGTGCGGCATTTCCTGAGCTCGCCGTGGAAGCTGGAGGCGCATCCGCTGGTGGACCTGGGACGGGAGTGAGAGGGTATCGGCCGACCGGCGAAGCCGGGGAAGCGGCCTGCTAGCGCCGGCCGCGTCCGCATCCGAGCCACGCGATGGCGACCGGAATCGCGCCGAGCGCGCAGACCGCGGGCCATCCGCCGAGCGACCAGCAGAAGCCGACCAGGACCGACATCGTGGCGCCGCCGCAGAACATCGCGATCTGGTAGATCGCGTTCAGGCGCGTTCTGAAGTTCGCATCGAGACCATAGAGGATGGTCCGGTTCGAGATGTCGACCAGGGTCGCGCTGATGTCGAGCGCGATCAGCGCCGGCGCCATCCAGGCCAGGTGCCCCCTGAGGAGCACGAGCAGCAGCCATGACAGCGCCATGCCCGCCAGCGCCAGGCGCCGCATGCGATGCGGCCCGGACCGGTCGATGGCCCGGCCGAACCACGGCGCGACGCCGGCCGCCGCCGCTCCGACCAGCGCCACCAGGCCGACCGCGCGCGGCGTCCAGCCGAAGCCGGGGCCTTGCAGATAGAGCGTCGCCCCCAGCCAGAACACGTTGAACGAGCCGAAGCCAAGGGCCTGGCACAGCGCGGCGATACGCAGCTCGGGCAGGGTGCGAAGCAGGCGCGGCAGCGAAGCCATCAGGTCTCGATAGCGCTGCTCGCCACGACCCGCCAGGCCGGGTTCATGCTCGAGGACGCGTGACAGGAAGATCAGCAGCAGCGTCATGCCGAGTGCGGCGAGGCCATAAACGGCGCGCCAGCCGAACTGCGTGCCGATCATGCCGGATGCGGTCCGCGCCAGCAGGATGCCGATCACTACTCCGCGCGTCAGCCTGGCCGTCACGTGACCGAGCCGCGAAGGCGGTACGCGCAGGCTGACATAGGGCGGCAAGACGTAGGGGGTGATGCCGAACAGGCCTATCAGCAGCGAGGCGGCCGCGATGGCCGGGCC
The DNA here is from genome assembly GCF_011753175.1 of Burkholderia sp. Cy-637. Classification (NCBI taxonomy): domain Bacteria; kingdom Pseudomonadati; phylum Pseudomonadota; class Betaproteobacteria; order Burkholderiales; family Burkholderiaceae; genus Burkholderia; species Burkholderia sp. Cy-637. Next base: position 90,307 of record NZ_VWWC01000005.1, read on the forward strand.
CGACCCGCTGGCGGCGAACAGGATCAGGGCGGCGATCTGCAAGGGAACGATCGTCAGGAGCAGCCTGCGCGCCGGGACCATGTCGCCGAGCGGCAGCAGGAAGGCCAGCCCCAGCGCCAGGCCGACCTGGCTCAGCCCGGGCAGGATTCCCACCATCCCCGGCGCGATCGACAGCGCGCGGCCCACCTCGACGAGCAGCGGCTGGATGTAATAGGCGTTCGCCACGGCCACCGCGCAGGCCGCGGCCAGCCGGCCGACGGTGCGATCCTCCAGTGCGGCGGCGTGATCGGCTTGCGGGCACGGCGTCTGGCCGTGGCCCTGGCTTGCGATCGGCGCGCTCACCAGGCCAATCCCTCGAAAAACGCCGCGATCTCCGCGGCGGCGCGCTCGGGGTCCTCGCGATGCGGGAAATGCCCGACGCTGGGGAACAGGGCGAGGTCCAGGTCCGGAAACGTTTCGTGAAGGCGGTCGGTCCAGGCGTAGTCGAACATCGGATCGTGCTCGGCCCAGCGCACGCAGGTGGGAAGCATGATGGGCGGCGGCAGGGGCGCGGCGCCGTTCAGCATGGCGAGCCGCGAGGCCGCCGACGCGCGATAGTGCGCCAGGCCCCCCACCACGTTGCCCGGCTTCTGGAAATTCTCGACGAAGCGGTCGAGCACCGCGTCGAAGGCCTCCCTTCGATAGGACCAGTGCCGCAGGAAATAACTGATGTAGCGCTCGATCGTCTCGGGGCTGGCGCCGATCAGGGCCGGCGCGAGGTCGGTCTCGTGAAAGGCCATGTACCAGATATTGCGCAGCCGCTCGGGCGTGCCGAAGCGCGGGCCGATGCCGGGGTGGACGAAGTCGAAGAAGAACAGCCCCGCGAAGCGCTCCGGGGCGGTCCGCGCCAGCGCCTGCATCACGGCGCCGCCGATATCGTGTCCGACCAGGCCGACGCGCCGGCAGTCGAGCGCGTCCAGCAGCGCGAGCAGGTCCCGCGCCTGGTCGTTGGCGCCGAAATCGCCAGCGGGCTTGTCGCTGTCGCCGAAGCCTCGCAGGTCCGGGACGATCAGGCGGAAGCGGCTGGCCAGGCGCGTCATGACCGGCTCCCAGGTCAGCCAGAATTCCGGCCAGCCGTGCAGTAGCATCAAGGGGCGACCGGTGCCGGTCGAGGCGATATGCAGGGTGGCGCCATTCACCTTTTGAAAGCCATGGTCGATCGCGCCTTGAGCGGGGTGGGATGAGTTCGAGATCATGCCCAATCATGGCGCGATCCGATGCTTGCCATTAGCCCGGAAATTACGTATGAATCGTGAAGTCGAACTTCAAGATCCAGCAACGTGGGACAGAAAAATTTCCTCGATGGCGTGCCGGTGTTCGTGGCGGTGGCCGAGGCCGGCAGCTTTTCGGAAGCGGCGCGGCAGCTCGGCATCTCGCCGTCGGCGGCGAGCCAGGCGATCCGCAATCTCGAGACCCGGCTCGGCACGCCGCTGCTGCGCCGCTCGACCCGCAGCCTCAGCCTGACCGACGAGGGGGCTCGTTATTTCCAGGCCGCGGCACCGGCCCTCTCGCAGTTGCGGCGCGCCGCGGAGGAAGCCGCCGGGCACGGCGGCCGTCCCACCGGCGCGTTGCGCCTGAGCATGCCGCGCGTGCCGTTCGATCGATTCATCGCGCCGTCGCTGGCCGCGTTCCAGCAGGCCTGTCCCGAGGTGGAGATCGAGATCGCCGTCGAAGGGCGCATGATCGACATCGTCGAGCAAGGCTTCGACGCGGGGCTGCGTTACGGCAACCTGATCGCGAAGGATATGGTGGCCGTGCCGGTCGGCGCCGCTTCGGAGGCGATCCTGGTCGCGTCCCCCGGCTACCTGCGGACACGAACCACGCCCGAGCGGCCGGACGACCTGCTCGTGCATCGCAGCGTGGCTTGCCGCAGCCAGAGCACCGGCCTGATCACGCCGTGGGTGCTGCAATCGGCCGGCCGGACGGTGCAGATGGTGCCGCCGGCGGCCACCGTGGTTCACGATTTCGCCTCGCAGATCGCGCTGACCGTCAGCGGCATGGGAGTCAGCTGCGCGCCGCTCGGGAGCGTGGCGACGCTGCTGGATGCCGGCAAGCTCGCGCGCGTCCTGAGCGACTGGTCGACGCCTCTGGAGGCGTTGTATCTCTACTTCCCGAGCCGTCGCCACCAGACCGCCGCCTTGCGCGCCTTCATCGCCTTCCTGAAAACGCGGCCGTGGGAGAGCGGCGGCGACACCATCGCCATCGAATGAAATCCAGCATGGGAGGCGCTTACCACCGGCACCCGGATTGATTCATGGCGTCGGCGGCGAGCATCGCAATCGCCAGCAGCCCCATGCCCGCATATCGGTTTCGGCAGTCGCCGCGAGCCGCCTTCGAGATGTCTCGATCTAGCTGCGCGGCGGTTCCCTGGGCGGGTTTGACGGGCTCGCGCGCGGCCGCATCGCCGCGCGTGCCGCCGCCGCCGCGCGCGAACGGCGGTTTGCCGATACCGCGGAGGTCGGCCTGCCAGTCGAGATTCGCTGGCGGCGCCTGGCTGGCTACGGCAGCGCCGCCAGCGAAGGCTTGGTGCCGGTGTTCCGTGTCGGGAGGCCGCGCAAGGGATGCGCGAACACCGGCCGGCCGGGCTGGAATCGACGCCGTGCCGGCGCGCCAACGGGATGGCGCGGCAGCCCGGAAAGCGCTCGAAACGCGGCTCGACGGCGCGGCCTGCGGGCGCGGCGCCTCGAGCGGGATCAGCCTCACGGTCAGTGCCCGGCGTTCCTGCTGACGCTGGCCTTGACTCGGCCGAGCGGGAATCTGGAATGCCAGCAGCGCCAGCGCATGCAGCAGCGCGACCATCGCGAATGCCGGGATCGTTACGCGAAGGTCTTGCGACATCGATACCGCCCGGCATGGCCGAGTTTCATTTGAAATCCCAGCGCATCTGCTCCAGGATCCCGACCTGCTCCGAGGTTCGTATGCACTCCTGGACATAGTCGACGAAGGGCAGGGGAGAAAAGCCGATCTCCTGGCACAGCCGCCGATTGTCGAACCGGTAGTTCAGGCCGGCGAAGCCCGCGTACAGTTTCAGCGCCTGTTCGATCAGGCGGGCCACGCCCTTGCCTTGCCGCTGAGCCAGTTCCCGGGCGATCGATTTCAGCTCGCGCGGCGTGCATACCGAGTATCGCGTCCCGGCGGTGCCGGCGGCCTTGTCCATGGCCCGAATGATCTGCTCGATGGACGCGGCGTTCGGGCCGGCGGAGATGTGATAGACGTCGTATTCGAGCCTGGCCTTGAACGACAGGGATATCAGCGCACGGGCGCAATCGTCCACCGAGACGATGTCCAGCCGGCTGTCCGGGCTGGCGGTGAAGCGGCGGGCGGCATGGACGATACGAAATACCCAATAGATGCTCGCGGACGCCGACGTGCCCAGGCTCGTGTGTCCGACCACGATCGAGGGGCGTGCCACCACCAGCGGCAGCTCCGGATTCTGCAGGCGCAGCCGTTGTTCGACATCGCGCTTGCTGCGCGTGTAGGGCACGAGGTGCGTCGCGTCCTGTCCGGAGAAGGTCGATTCGGACACCACCTCGTCGCATTGCGTGCCGCATGCCATCGCCGTACCGACATGCAGGAAGCGCCGAAGCGTCCTGCTGTTGTCGAAGCGGGAGGCAAAGCGCAGGGTGTCTTCCACATTGGTCGAGAGGATTTGCGGATTGGCGGAAAACGATGCCATCGCGGCGCAATTGATCACGTGCGAGGCTGCTCTCAGGCGTGCCAGGTCCGATTCGGGAAAGTCATCGCCCAACTCGCCCACGATGACATTCGCTTCCGTCAGCGCTTGGGCCAGCTCGTGGCGCAAGCCGCATCGCACGGCGCTGGCGCGCAGGCGGGACAGCGCTTCGGCCCGGTCGGCCGCGCGCACGAGGCACAGCAAGGGCGCGACGATGCCCGCATTGACGAGGGTGACCAGCACGGTGCCGCCGATGAAGCCGGTGGCGCCGGTCAGTACCAGGCACTCGAGCGCCGTGGCGTGCCATGGTGCCGAATCGAGGGGGCCGCTTCGCCGGTCGACCGACTGCACGGTGAGCCGTGAAACCATACTGCTTCTCCAATCAGGAACGGAAAATCCAGGCTCGGCGCATCGAGGCCTGGTTTCATCTTGAATCAATCGCGGTGTATTCGGATGCGCGGCAATCCAGCCGGGATCACCCTGCTCCGGGCCTCGGCGGCGGCGCGTGGATGTCGGGCACGGCCTGATTCAGGCCGCCTTCACCCATTGCAGAACCTGTCGCCAATGCGCCGCGCTCATCGCATCGAACCAGTTGTCGCGGTCCGCGTCGGGCAGCACCATCAGCTCGCTTCCCGGATGAGCATCCGCCAGTCGCCGTGCGTGCCGAATCGGGATCAGCGTGTCGCGTGCCGACCCGATCACCACCAGTGGCCCGTCGTAGGCAGCCAGCGCAGCCACGGAGTCGAACGGATCGTGGAGAATCCAGTGGATCGGAAAGATCGGATATTTTTCCTGCGCGAGCGAGGCGAGCGTATCCCAGGGCGTGATCAGCACCACGCCTTCCAGCGGATTTCGGTTGCCTCGCACCGCTTGCGCCGCCATGCCGGCACCGAGCGATTCGCCCACCACCCAGATCCTGCCCGGCCAGCGCAGGAAGCTTTCCGCCAGCGCCTCGCGTGAGGCGTCGAGCGCCGCGCGCATGGTCCTCGCGCCGGGGCGCTTGCCGTGCCCCGGATATTCGACGATCGCGACGCGATAGCCGGCGCACGTGAACACGTTCGCGAGTGGCAGTTTGGTTTCGGCGGACTCCTCGTTGCCGTGATAGAGCAGCACGGTGCCGGTCGGCACTTGCGCCAGCGGCGTGATCACGTATCCGGCGAACTCTCCGCCGATTTTCCAGCGATCGACGCGCTTGCCCGTGGATTGCCGGCTATCGGAGAGGGCCGCCGGCGGCGCCGAGGGCAGCAGCAGCCAATCCTGCAGCAGGTACAGGGCGGCGGCCGCGATGGCATAGGCGCCGACGCCCGTGATGAGGCATGTACAGAGGATTCGTATGGCGGGTGTCACGCTTGCGGCAAAGGAGGTAGGGGTCGACACGACGACGAGGGATAGGGCCGACCTTCGGCGGGGCGACCTTGCGGCGATCCGTGGAAGGGCGAGGATCCGATATTGTTCGCGACCTCGAGGACGGCCGGTAGGACCAGTTTCCGGAAGATCGATGGGGGCAACGGGAGGCGCCACAGGCTGTATCTCCCATTGGATGGAAGCAGATGCGCGGTGGCGCGGCCGGCGCCGGGGCCAGGGGACGGTCGCGTTCGAGGCGCTGGGCCCCAGCTTGCCGTCGATGCCGGTGGCTTGCGAATCGCTTTCAGGATGGCGGCGAGGATGCGATCGGTTCCATTGGTTCGTTTTCCCAATGAAGCCGCCGGATTCGAAGGTTCGTGCGAAAAACGTCGATTCCGCCGGGAAAGATTGGCCCGAGTCGCGAGCGCGCGCGCCCTAGCATGAAGGCTCGACACATCGCTGACGGAGCGCGGCGGCAAAGGCCGCCGCGTGCTTCCCGCGCGGTGATGTTCGCTTTGGCCTACCTGTCACGGAGCTTTCATGCTGAACAGTCCTGCAAACCCGTCCGCCTATGTCGGACAACGGCTCAACAAACCCGAAGGCACGAAGATCGGAGTCGGCGTGACCTCGCCATCTCCGGAACTGGTGCAGATGTTCGCGGCCGCCGGCTTCGATTTCATCCTGATCGACATGGAGCACGGCCCGATCTCGATCGAGACCGCCTACCGGATGGTCATGGCGACCATCGGCACCGCCGCCGAACCGTGGATTCGCGTGAGCCACAACGATCAGGCGCAGATCAAGCTCGCGCTGGACGCCGGCGCCAGGAACATCGTGGTGCCGATGATCACGAGCCGGGAAGAGGCGCGGCAGGCCGTGTCGTATGCGAAGTATCCGCCGCAGGGCGTGCGCGGCTGGGGACCGTTTCGCACGCAGTACCAGTGGCAGACCAACATGATCGACTATTCGAAGCGTGCCAATGCCGAGACCGGCGTGATCGCGCTGATCGAGCATCCCGACGCGGTGCGCGACATCGATGCGATTCTCGATGTCGAAGGCCTGGCCGGCGCGATTCCCGCGCCCTTCGATCTCGCGGTCAACATGGGCTTCAACGACGGCCCCGCTCACGACGAGGTCCGGCAGGCCATCGAGCACGTGATGAGCCGGATCAAGGCGAAGGGCATGGCGCTCACCTCGTTTGCCGTGACGCCGCCCCAGGCCGTCGAGGCGTTGCGGCTCGGCGTCGACAATCTGTTCCTCGGTTTCGATCCGATGTATATCCAGGCCTCGCTGCAGCTGTTCCTCGGCACCGTCGATCAGATGCGCGCGTCGGCCTCGTAGGCGCCGCGGGCCTGCCCGCGCAAGCCCGCGGCATGGGCCGCTATTACCCGGCGGCCCTGACCGGCAGGATCGTCTTGTACTGCACGCGCCGCATGGTGATCGAGGTGCTGACGTCCCGCACGCCCTCGATGGTGGCCAGCCGCGTGGTGACGAAGCGCTCGATGCCCGCGATGTCGCTCGCGACCACGCGCACCATGTAGTCGAACGCGCCCGTCATCAGGTAGCACTCCATCACTTCCTCGCAGCCGAGTATGGCGCGCTCGAACTCGGCCAGCCGCGGCGCGGACTTTTCCATCTTGACCGACACGTAGGCGTTGATCGGCAATCCGACCTTGTCCTGCTCCAGCAGGCAGACGTATCTCGCGATGATGCCCGCTTCCTCCAGTAGCCGGATGCGTCGGTAGAGCGGCGACACGGAGAGATTGAACGCGGTGGCGAGGTCGGTCGCCTTGGCATGGGCATCCCGCTGGAGCGCATGCAGGATGTTGACGTCGGTCTGGTCGATCTTCATTGGGCTGTCTGGTACCGGGAATGTAGGGAAAGCCAGGCAATGAAGACCGGGGGAGATCGATGCTCCCTCGGCAATGTCACGTATGGCCGCCCCTATTGATGCAACGTCCGGGCACCGGGTTTTATTCCATCGAGGCGTGGCGGGACTCGGCCCACGCGAAGGCGAGGGCGCCGAGGACGCGAGCCGGCGGACCCACGCGGACCTAGGGTTCGCCGGCCGATCGCCAGTCGCTGCCGTCGGTGGCGAGCAGCAGGGCGTGATCGCGTACATCGGGCGGCCAGTGTTCGCGCATCCGGATTGATTCCTCTCGCGCCGAATTTCCGCCTGATCCGCCCGCATTGCCTGCCGCCGCCTTGGTTTTCAATATGCGGGCAAGGGCGTTCGCCGTGCTCGCGGATGCGTGAAGCGGCCGGCCGAATCGGAAACGCGATGCCTGCTGCATCGCGGCACGGCCCGTCGCGCGGCGCCGAAACCGCGCGTAACAAACCCGACCTGAAAGATGGAATAGCGCCGATCGGCAAGCTGTTCTGGTAGGGCAGGCACACATGCTTCGGCGATGTGTCCTGCCAGGCGAACCGATGGCGTCTTCAAGGTGCCGGCGCGATGCTCCGCGTCCCGCCACCCGCCCGTCGAACAGGACGAAATCATGCGTACTCTCATTGGACTCGGCATCGTGCTCGCCAGCTGCGCGGCCTGCACCACGCCGGTTGCCTCGCCATCCTCCCTGGCGGATCCCTCGCTCGGCACGGCGGGAACCGCGGCGCCTCCCGTTTGCCGGAGCGTCAACACCAGCGCGGTGATCGACGGCGCCACGCAGAACCTGACCGGCCTGGCATGTCGCCAGCCCGACGGCAGTTGGCGGATCCAGCAGCCGGATGCGGCGATCGATGGGGATGCCGCGGTCCTGCCCGCCTACGCGGATTACGCGGTCTTCCCGTATTACGACCCCTGGTTCTACGGGCCCTGGACCTTCGGCTTCGGCGGCTCGTTCGTGTTCGTCCACCACTTCCACCATGTCGACCACGGTCACTTCGGCGGATACGGCGGTTTTCACAACGGGTTCCATCACGGCGGCGGTTTCCATGGCGGCGGCTTCCACGCAGGCGGCAGCTTCCATGGCGGCGGGCGGCATTGATCCGTGATGTCGCGTCCGCGCGGCGGGAGCCCGCGATGAGCTTGCCCGCCTTCCTGAGGATCGCCGCGTGGCTGGCGATCGCGGCATGCATGTCGCCGCCGTTCGCGCACGGCGAAGCGGCAAGCGAGGTGTCGAGCGCGGCGGCGAGCGAGACCGCCGCGCCCGTCGGGCAGCCCGATGTTTCGCCGGCGCAGGTCGGCGCGCTGCCGCTCGATCGGCAGGTGCGCTGGCTGCGTCGCGCGGCCGAAACGGGCGCGCTGGAAAAGCTCGACGACGCGGCGCTGCTCGCGCTGTTCCAGTCGCTCGATGCGTCCACGGTGCCGCGCTACATCGAGCAAGGGCCCAACGCCTATGCCTCGTACGAATTCACGATGCGGCGCCAGGAGCGCATCCGCGGCACCTGGCCGAGCCGGCCCGATCACATGCTGGTGCGTTTGAGCAGCAAGCCGCTGCGGATCTACGCGAAATGGCTGCCCGACGGCGCGCATGCCGGGCAGGAAATCATCTATGACGAGTCGCGCCGCCGCGACCAGTTGTATGGCCATCTCGGCGGCTTGCTGAACGTGCTGCCCGTGTGGGCCTCGTTGAACGGCGCGCTGGCGCGCACGCAGTCGCGCCATCAGGTGCGCGATATCGGCACGGCCTTCATCGCGGGCCAGTTCCTGGCCGAGGGCGCGAAGCTCGGGGAGGCGGGCGGCCAGCATCCGGCGCGCATCGAGGTGAAGACCATCGACGGCGTGCGTGTTGTCGCGTTCACCTACGAAACGCCGACCGGCCAGCCCGAGTACTACGCGAAGAAGGAAACGCTGGGGCTCGATCTGCGGCATCCGTGGTTCCGGACCGCCGAATCCTATGACAACGACGGCCGCCTCTTCGAGCAGGTGGTGTTCGAGACGATCACGCCGCGGGACTTCGACGATTCGGCGTTCGATCCCGCCAATCCCGCATACCGGTTCCACTGAACCGGGCAAGCCGCGCCGACAAGGTCGAGGTGCTTGCCGGGAACGGCATTGTTCAAGAATCCGAACGATGAATTCGGGCGGCTGCCGTATATGGGCAAGCCGCGCGTCGATAGAATTTTCCTCGACGAATCTTCTTCCGCCGGGATCGCGAGTTCGCGGCACGCGGCCGACGAAGATCGTTTCGAAGACAGTCTGCCGGCCGGCGATGTCGACTCCTCGTCCCGACAAAAGGAAACATCCATGAAGCTGTACTTTGCGCCCGGCTCCTGCGGGCTCGCCCCGCAGATCGCATTGCGGGAGGCCGACCAGGCCTTCGAACTGGTGAAGGTGGACTTCGCCACCAAGCAGACCGCCGAGGGCGACTATTTCAAGGTGACGCGAAAGGGCTTCGTGCCCGCCTTGCAGATCGGCGAAGGCGAGGTGCTCACGGAAGGCGCCGTGATCCTGCAATGGATCGCGGATGCCTGCCCCGAACGCGCGCTGCTGCCGTCCACCGGCACGCGGGAGCGCTACACGGCGCTGGCGTGGCTGAATTTCGTCGCGACCGACCTGCACAAGGGCATGGCGGTGATGTTTTCGCCGTTCGTGGACGAGGCCTCGAAGGCCCGCTTCGCCGAAGGCAACCTGGCCCGGAACTTCGCCTACGTCGACCGGCATCTGGCGCGGCACGACTACCTGCTGGGCGAGCGATTCTCGGTGGCCGACGCCTATCTCTACAACGTGCTGTGCTGGCCGCCGCGCGTGGGCATCGACATCTCCGGCTACGCGCATATCCAGGCCTTCATGGCGCGCATGGCACGGCGGCCGAGCGTGCGCGCGTCGCGGGAAGCCGAAGGCTTGCCGGTCGAGTGAGCGCAGCGGCCGGGCCGCGCGGCCGTCGCCTCGCGCGGCGGCGGCCGTATCGCCGGATCCGCGGGCGATTCACGGCTGCGCGCGCAGGCCGCTTCGAGAAGGATGGGCCATCTTGCCGTGGCACACGGCGGGATGGCGGGAGAACAATTCGGCGATCCAGTCGACGAATACGCGCAGCTTGGCCGGGAGATGGCGATTGCGCGGATACACCACGTGCACGGGCAGCGGTTCGTTATGCCAACCGTCCAGTACCGGGACGAAGCGGCCGTCCTCGATCATCGGCGCCATCAGGAAGCTCGCCATCTGCACGATGCCCAGGCCTGACAGGCCCGCCGCCGTGTAGGCGTGGCTGTCGTTCAGGGCGATCCGGCTGGACAGCGCGACCCGGACCCGCTCCTCGCCACGCACGAAGTGCCAGTCGAACATCTTCCCGGTGCGCGCCGAGAAGTAGCTGATGCAGCGATGATCGACCAGCTCGTCGGGATGCGCCGGCAGGCCGTGGCGTTTCACATAGGCGGGCGAGGCGCAGGTGAGGTAGTGCATGGTGCCGACCTGGCGCGCGATGAGGCTGGAATCGGGCAGGCGGCGCTCGCCGCGAATCGCGCAATCCACGCCTTCCTCGATCAGATCCACCGGGCGATCGCCGCAGCCCAGCTCCAGCTGGATGGCGGGATACCGATCGAGGAAATCCGGCAGGGCGGGGATGATCACCTCGCTGGCCAGGCCGGTGGGCGCGTCGACGCGCAGGCGTCCCGACGGCTCGCGGCGGTTGCGGGACAGGGCGTCCTCGGCGTCGCGCACGTCCGACAGGATGCGCGTGCATCGTTCGTAATAGGCCGCGCCTTCGACGGTGACGCTGACATGGCGCGTGGTCCGGTTCAGCAGCTTGACCGCCAGCGAGCGCTCCAGCGACTGGATCAGGGTGGACACGGTCGCCTTGGGCAGCTTCATGTTGTCCGCCGCGCGGGTGAAGCCGCCCGCGTCCACCACCTGGACAAACACTTCCATGACTTGCAGCTTGTTCATGTCCGGTCCTCGATGGATTCGGCCGGCGCGGCGCGAGGGTGGCGAGTGCCGAATCTTATCCGGGCCGGGCCGCGTCTTGGGCCCTGCACCGTTCGCGAATCGAGAAGACTGAGTTCTGCCGATCCACGCTTGTGTTCGCGCTCCGGAAGACAGGCTTGTCTCACCCCGGGGCACAGTGCCGGCGGCAACTGTGCTCTGCACAACTGTGTTCGGTGTTACGGATTATTTCGTTATATATTTCGAAGCATAACGACTTGATCCGCTGACACCTTCCTCTCGCCCCATGTCTTTCCGCCGCCCCCGTTTCAGGGCGCTCTCGCTGGCCTGCGCCGGCGCGAGTGCTTCGTTCGCCGTTCATGCGCAGGACCCCGAGCTGCTGCTCGCCCCGGTCGTGATCAGCGGCCCCGCGCCGAGCGCGCTGCCGTCCTACCAGGTCGAGCGGATCCGCGTCGGCCCGCTCGGCGAGAAGGCCCTGCTCGACACGCCGTATTCGATCAGCGTGGTGCCCACGGCGCTGGCCACCAACCAGCAGCTCGAAAGCGTGCGCGAGGCGTTCCGCTTCATTGCCTCGGTGCAGGGCGAGAACATCCGCCCGCAGACGCGCGGCCTGCAGGCCGGCGTGGTGCAGAACACGCGCGTGGACGGCCTGAACGTGGCGGCCACCACCGACTATCCGATCGAGGAATTCGAGCGCATCGAGGTGCTGGGCGGGCTGTCGGGCGCGCTTTATGGCCCGGCCAATCCGGCCGGCACCTTCAACTTCGTGTTCAAGCGGCCGACCGATGCGCCGCTGCGCCAGTTCACGATCGGCTACGCCTCGCGCCAGTCGCTGCTGGAGCATCTCGACCTGGGCGGGCATTTCGGCAAGGACGACACCTTCGGCTACCGGCTCAACCTGCTGAACCAGAACGGCGAGAGCTACGCGCCCGGCAGCCGGCTGCGCCGCGAGCTGGCCAGCCTCGCCTTCGACGTGCGCTTCAACCGCGACACGCGGCTGGAAACCAACTTCAGCACCTATCACTACCTCGACACGGGTTTCCCCGGCACCTTCGCGCTGGCGCGCGGCGTGCCGTTCCCGGGCGCGCTCGATCCGACGCGCCAGGGTTACGGCCAGACCTGGGCCGGCGACGACAACGTCACCAACATCTACAGCGCCACGCTCAAGCACGACTTCGGCGAGGACTGGCATCTCACGGCGGGCCTGCTGCGCGAAACCAGCGATCGCGCCTCGACGGTGCCGACCTTGACGCTGGCCAACGCGGCCGGCGCCTACACGGCGACCACCGCCACCACCACCTTCAGCCTCGACTCGATCGTCAGCAACAACCTGGCGCTGAACGGCCGGACCTGGCTGGCGGGCATGTCGCACGACCTGGTGATCGCGAACACGGGTTTCTTCTGGAACCGCTACACGCCGTTCCAGACCGGCGCGATCACGCTGGGCCGCGGCAACCTCGCCGATCCGGCCAGCTTCGCCGAGCCGCCGCTGCCCGATTTCTCGAACCGCTTCCGCGCGGTGCGCACCATCCAGCAATCGCTGACGCTGGGCGACACGATCGGCTTCAATTCGCAATGGTCGGCGCTGCTGGCCGCGAGCCAGAGCTGGATCAGCGTGCGCAACTTCAACCGCAGCGGCTCGACCACCAGCCGCTACGACGCGAGCGGCATCAGCCCGACCGCGAGCCTGCTCTACAAGCCGCGGCCGAACATGACGGCCTACCTGACCTACGCCGACAGCCTGCAGCAGGGCGACAGCGCGCCGAGCGGCAGCGCCAACGCGGGCGAGAGCCTCGCGCCCTATCGCAGCCGCGAGTGGGAGCTCGGCTACAAGCTCGAGATCGACACCATGAACCTCGGGCTGGCCCTGTATCGCATCCAGCGCCCCTATGCCTACGTGGGCGCGAACAACGTGTTCGCCAATGGCGGCGAGCAGGTCAACCGCGGGCTGGAGCTGAGCGCGAACGGCGCGGTGAGCCGCGATCTTCACGTCTACGCGGGGCTCTCGCTGCTCGATCCGCGCCTGTTCGACACCGGCTCGGCCGCCACCAGCGACAAGCAGATCCTCGGGCTCTCGAAGCTGGTGTTCAACGCGCTGTTCGACTACAGCGTGCCGCGCGTGCCGGGCCTGGCCTTCAACCTGAACGTCAATCACGCGAGCCGGCGGCCGGGCAACTACAGCGACACGGATTTCGTCGACGGCTACACCGTGCTCGATCTCGGCGCCCGCTACCAGACCCGCATCGCGGGCCGCAAGGTGGTGCTGCGCCTGGCCGTCGACAACCTGACCAACCGCCAGTACTGGGCCAACATCGCCCCGACCGGCCAGAACGGTTTCAACAGCACGGACAACGGCACCGGCACGCTCGGCGCGCCGCGTACCGTGCGCGCTTCCATCCAGGTGGACCTATGACTTCCCGATTCACGCATCGACTCGCATTCCGACCCGCATTCCGACTCCCATTCCGACCCGCATCCCGCTCGCTCGCCGCCGCGCTCGCGGCCTCGGCCCTGCTGGCCTTCACGATCCCCGCCGCGCGCGGCGCCGAGGCGCTGACGGTGTTCGCGGCCGGCAGCACCGGCGGCGCGCTGGCCACCATCGCGCACGACTACACCGCGGCCACCGGCCAGCCGGTCAAGCTGGTGACAGGCCCGGCGGGCCTGCTGCTGGAGCGCATCGAGGGCGGCGCCAGGGCCGACCTGTTCATCTCGGCCAACCTCGCGCATCCGCGGCGGCTCACGGCCGAAGGCAAGGCCGGGCCGACCGTGGTGTTCGCACGCAATCGCGTGTGCGTGAGCGCGCGCCCCGACGTGGGCCTGACCAGCGCCAAGCTGCTCGACAAGCTGCTCGATCCCGGCGTGAAGATCGGCACCTCCACGCCCAAGGCCGACCCCGGCGGCGATTACGCCTGGCTGTTGTTCGAGAAGGCCGGCACGCTGCGCGCGGGCGCCACGGCGACGCTGGAGGCCAAGGCGCGGCAACTGGTGGGCGGGCGCAGCGCGCCCGAGGTGCCGGCCGGCGCCAACCCCGTCAAATACTTCATGCAGACGCATGTGGTTGACGTGTTCGTCGGGTATTGCAGCTCGCACGACACGCAGCCGGACCCGGCCTTCGTGCAGGTGGAACTGCCGCCCGAGCTCGCGATCCAGGCCGACTACGGCATGACCGTGCTCGAGGGCCGTCACGACGAGGCCGCCTGGCGCTTCGCGATGTACCTGATGAGCCCGGCCGCGCAGGCCGTGCTGCCGCGCTACGGCTTCGGCGCGGTGGGACTGGCCGATCCTGGATCCTGAACGAGCGACTTGTTCAAATCGAGCAACATCGAGCATAATTCGGCTATAGTGAGCGCCACGCGGTGATGCATGGCGGCGCCTGCTCCATGCCGATGGCCTCGCTCCTCCAGGAGAATCGATTTGAACCCATTGCTCGAAGACGCGCACGCGGTCCTGCTGCCGGCGTTCGCGGGACTGTCGCTCGACGACGCTGTGCTGCGCCACCTCGACGGCGGCGGCCTGTCCGTCCTGCTCGGCGAGCGCCGCGAGGAATACCTGGGCCGCCGCATGAGCGCCGAGCGGCAGGCCAACGAATCCGCCGGGCAGTTCCGTCGCCTGACGGAAACCGCGCGCCGGCGGGCCGGGCGGGCCACGATCGTCGCGGTGGACCAGGAGCCGGGCGGCATCCAGCGCCTGCATCGACTGGTGCCGGCGCTGCCCGACGCGGGCGAGGCGCGCGTGTTGTCGTCGACTGAAATCGAGCGCCGCGCCGCCGCCACGGCGCGCGCCGCGCGCGAGCTGGGCGTCAACCTGTTCCTCGCGCCGATCGTCGATCTCGTCACCGGCGCGAACCCCTGGCTCGAGGGCCGGCATGCCGGTTCGGACCCGGCGGGGGTCGCCCACCTGGCCTGCTCGTTTGTGCGCGGTGTGCAGGCCGCGGGCGTGGCGGCGACGGCCAAGCATTTTCCGGGGCACCCGGTCACCGAACTCGATCCGGCCTTGCACGAGGCGGTCGTCCCGGCTTCGCTGGCGGCGCTGCAGCCGGGCATCGGCGTGTTCCGCGAGCTGATCGCGGCGGGAGTGAAGGCGGTGATGGCCGGGCCGGCCCTGGTGCCCGCGATCGACGACGTGGAGCCGTCGAGCACCTCGCGCGAGACGCTCGCCTACCTGCGCGGGCCCCTGGCTTTCGATGGACTGGTCATTTCCGACGATCTCGACGCGCCGGGCATCCTGCGCGGGCGCAGCGTGGCCGCGGCCGCGGTCGCCTCGCTCGCGGCGGGCGCCGACCTGCTGCTGGTCTCCAGCGAGGCCGGGCTGGCGACGATCACGGCCAGCATCGTCGCCGCCGTGGAGCGCGGGGCCTTGCCTCGCGAGCGGCTGGCCGACGCGGCCCGGCGCGTGCGCGCGCTCGCGAGCGAACTCGATGCCGGCGCGCAGGGCGCGACGCAGGACGAGGCACGACATGACTGAGCGTTCGCGGCAGGCGCATGCGGTGCTGTTCCCGGTGCTGGAGACGCTCGAGATCGACGATCCGCTCGCGCGCTTTCTCGATCGCGGCGGCCGCAGCCTGCTGTTCGGCGAGACCGGGCCCGAATACGAGGCAGGGCGGATGAGCGCATCCCGGCTCGCGATCGAGACGGCCGAGGCCTGGCAGCGCGGCGTCGAGGCGGCGCGCTCGCGTGCCGGCGGCAGCCTGATCCTGGCCGCCGATGCCGATATCGCGGCGGTCCATCGGCTGGAGGGCGTCGCCGGTCCGCTGCCGTCGCGCGAGGCCGCGGCGGCGCTCGCGGAGCCGGAGCTGGAACGGGTTTGCGAGGCGATGGCGCGGCGCGTGCGCGAGACCGGCATCAACCTGGTGCTGTCGCCGACGGCGGACGTGCTGACCGGGCCGAACCCCTGGCTGCGCGGCCGCACCTTGGCCGACGATGCGCCGGGCACGGCGCGCCAGGTGAGGGCCTATGTGCGCGGCGCGCTACGCGCGGGCCTGGCCACCACGCTGAAGCATTTCCCCGGGCACCCGGTGCTGGATGGGCATCCCGCGCGCGATCCGCGGGCCAGGGTGCCGCTAGCGCTCGACGCGCTGCGCGCGCAATGGGCGCCGTTCCAGGCCGGCATCGCGGCCGGCGCGAGCGCGGTGATGATGGGACCCGCCAGCTTCGATGCCGTGCAGCCGCCGACCGCGGGCTCGCTGTCCGCGGCCCTGATCGGCTTGCTGCGCGACGAACTCGGGTTCACGGGGCTGGTGATGACCTGCGACCTCGACCATCCGGCCACGCTCGGCGATCGCTCGCTGGCCGATACCGTCGTCGCGGCGCTCGGTGCCGGGGCCGATCTGCTGCTGGTGTCGCCGCGCGCGGTGCCGCAACTGGAGACGCTCGCGCAGGCGATCGTGGCGGCGGTGGAGCGCGGCGTGCTCGACGCGCAGCGACTGGAGGCGGCGGCTGCGAAGGTGCGGGGGCTGGCCGAGCGGCTGTCGCGCTAGCGCTCGCGCGTCGGGTCGATGCTGGAGGCGAGGCGGGTTTGCCTCGTCGAGCGAGGGCCGGGTCCGATCGCCAGCCACGCGAGCTTGCCCGCGCGGGCCGCGGCGCGAGGGCGGCCGTCCTGCCGCGGCGCGCCGCCGATGCGAAGCCTCAACGGCCGGCCAGCACCAGCTGGACGCCGGCCTTCTCGAAGGCCCGCTGCGGTTTGGCCGGCGTGTCGTGCTCGACGATCAGGGTGGTGATCTCGTCGATCGGCGCCGCGTTGTGGGTCGCCACGCTCAGCAGCTTCTCCTTGACCGCGGCCACCGCCGTCGCGCCGCTGCGCGTGATCACGGCGCGCTTGAAGGCGGCATCCTCGAGATCGAAGGCCGTGAGTCCTTCCTGAGGATCGATCGCGCAGGCGCCGAGGAAGGCCAGGTCGAAGGACAGCCGCCGGACGGCATCGACCGCCGTGGCGCCGACCGCGCCGCCGACGGCGCGATCGACCTGGCCGCCGAGCATGATGATCGACAGGCCCTCGCGCTCGATCAGGGCCGCCGCGATGGCCGGGGCATTGGTGACGACGGTCAGCGCGAGATCGGCGGGCAGCGCGCGCGCGATCGCGAGGTTGGTGCTGCCGGCATCGAGGAACAGGCTCTGGCGCCGGTCCAGCAGCGAGATCGCGGCCGCCGCGAGCGCCTGCTTGCGCTCGGGCTGCTGCGCCGAGCGATGCTGCAGCGTGCCGCCGTCGGGGGCCAGCGCGACCGCGCCGCCATAGACCTTGCGGCAGGCGCCGGCCCGGGCGAGGTCCGCGAGGTCGCGCCGGATGGTGTGCTCGGATACGCCGAACTTCTCCGACAGCTCGGTCGCGATGACCTTGCCGTGCGTGGCGAGAAGCGAGCGGATGTGCTGCTGCCGTTCATCGGGCAGCGCGTCGTAGGTCAGCATCGACGGTTCCTGGAGCAGGCGGGAAAGGAGCAAAACGGGCTGCGGGCATTATAGAGCGGCGCCTCGCGGCCGGGCCTCGCGTGCTCGCGTCGGCGCGCAGGCGAGAAGACCTGCGAAGACGCAAGACGCGAGACGCGAGGGCGGGCGCGGCGCGGCAGTCGCGCCGCCACGCATCGGTCCATGTTTGCCGCGGGCGCGGGCCGTCGCCTTCGGCTTCCGGCTTCCAGCAACACCATCCCTTCGACGAGATCATGCCGTCCACTTCGCTTGCGTATCCCGATTCCCTGCGCCGCCGCCAGTCGGCCACGCGCGCCGTGTTCTTCATCGCCGGCTACGGCCGCGCCTCCTGGGCGCCGCTGGTGCCCTTCGTGAAGGCCGGCATCGGCCTGGGCGACGGACAGCTCGGCCTGCTGATGCTGTGCCTGGGCGGGGGCTCGATCACGGCCATGCCGTTCGCGGGCGGGCTGGTGGCGCGCTTCGGCTGCCGCCGCGT
Organism: Burkholderia sp. Cy-637; assembly: GCF_011753175.1. Classification (NCBI taxonomy): domain Bacteria; kingdom Pseudomonadati; phylum Pseudomonadota; class Betaproteobacteria; order Burkholderiales; family Burkholderiaceae; genus Burkholderia; species Burkholderia sp. Cy-637. Next base: position 108,081 of record NZ_VWWC01000005.1, read on the forward strand.
GATCGCCGCGGCGACGCTCCTGCTCGCGCTGTCGCTGATGCTGCTGGCGGCGCTGGCCGGCCCCGGCAGCCTGGCGGCGGCCGCGCTGGCGCTGGCGGTGTTCGGCATGTCGGCGGGGGTGCTCGACGTCGCGATGAACATCGAGGCGATCGATGTCGAGCGCGCCATCGGGCAGCCGGTGATGTCGGGCTTCCATGCGTTCTACAGCATCGGCGGCATCGCCGGCTCGGCCGGCGCGAGCGTGTTGCTGACCGTCGGGTTGTCCGCGGGCGCGGCGGTGGCCTGCGCCGCGATCCTGATGGCGGTGGCGCTCGCGCTGGCCGTGCCGGCGCTGAGCACGGCCGCGCCGCCCGGGCCGCCGAGCCTGTTCGCGGTGCCGCGCGGCGTGGTCTGGCTGCTCAGCGGCTGCACCTTCATCGTGTTCCTCGCGGAGAGCGCGGTGCTGGACTGGAGCGGCGTGCTGCTGACCTCGTCGCGCGCGATGCCGCATGCCTATGCCGGTTATGGTTATGCCGCGTTCGCCGCGGCGATGAGCTGCGGGCGCCTGTTCGGCGACCGGATCGTGGCGCGCCTGGGCGGCGCGCGGGTGGTGACGGCGGGCAGCCTGTGCGCGGCGGCCGGGTTCGCGATCGCGGCCCTGGTGCCGTCCTGGCCGATCGACCTGGCCGCCTATGCGCTGGTCGGCGCGGGCTGCGCGAACATCGCCCCGGTGCTGTTCTCCTCGGTGGGCCGGCAATCGCGCATGCCGACCGGCGCCGCCGTCGCGGCCATGACGACGATCGGTTATGCCGGCGTGTTCGTCGGCCCGGCCCTGATCGGCGCGATCGCGCGCGTCACGGCGCTGGCGCCGGCCATGCTGTCGCTGGTCGCGCTGCTGGCGGTGGTCGCCGCCTGCGCGGCGCCGGTGCTGCGGCGCGGTTGAGCCGGCCGGCGGCGGTGGCGAGCCGCGCGCGGGCAAGGCGCATCTCGGTTCGGCGCGGCGTGTCGCGAGCCTGCGTCCCGGCCCGCCTCGCGCCATTTCACCGGCGAAAATCACGGCAATTTCCCGTTTTCATGTAAATTCATCCGATCGAATGCGGCCCGGTCGTCCCGGGCGGCTTTCCTCGAATGCAGAATCCGGCGCGCACGCGCCGACAGGATCCCAATTCCTACATGAATCGAAAAGTGTCGATGAAGGACGTCGCGCTGGCCGCGGGAGTGTCCCAGCCGGCGGTGTCCTATGCCTACAACAAACCTTCCGAGATCTCGGACGCGCAGCGCGAGCACATCCTCGGCGTGGCCAAGCGGCTCGGTTATCCCGGCCCGAACGTGCTCGGGCGCAGCCTGCGATCGGGCCGCGTCGGCGCGATCGGCCTGATGATCATGGACGAGCTGCCCTATGCGTTCACCGATCCCTCCACGGTCGCGCTGCTGCGCGGCATCGCCGAGATCAACGAGCAGTCGAACGTGGCGCTCTCGCTGTTCCCGCTGCAGAAGTCGATCGCCAACGATCCGGCCAGCGGCACCAGCCTGGCGGTGCGCGGCTTCGTGGACGGCCTGATCGTGCACAGCCTGCCCGACCATTACCCCGGCATCGAGGTCGCGATCCGGCAGGGGATTCCGCTGGTGGTGGTCGACGCGCCGCTGATCGAGGGCACGCCCTTCGTCGGCATCGACGATTTCGAGGCGGGCAGGGCGCAGATGCGCCACCTGGTGGAGCAGGGGCATCGCGGCATCGGCATCGTGGTGGAGCGGCTGCGCCCGGACGGCGTGCGCGGCGAAGTCAGCGCGCGGCGGCTCGCGCGCTCGACCGAGCGTGTGGTGTCGGCGCGTCTCAAGGGATATCTGTCGGTGCTGGAGGAGGTCGGGCTCGGCTTCGGCGAGGTGGCGATCGTCGAGGCCGGCGGTTTCGACGAGGTCGCGGCCGACTGGGCCGCCGCGCAACTGCTCGCCAGGCCGGGCCTGAGCGCGATCGCGACGACCTCCGACGTGATGGCCCTGGCGGTGCTGAAGGCGGCGCGCGAGAGCGGGATCGCGGTGCCGTCGGCCTTGTCGGTGATCGGCTTCGACGACATCCCCGAGGCCGCCGGCGCCGGGCTCACCACGATCCGGCAACCGCTGATCGACAAGGGACGCGAGGCGGCCCGCATCCTCGACGCCCTGCTCGGCGCGGCACCCGGCGAGCAGCAGGTCGAGCGGACGATCTTCCCCACCGAATGCATCGTGCGCGCCACCACCGCGCCGCCGCCGGCCGCGAAGCCGCGCGGCCGGCGCGCGCGATAGGGCGGATCTTCGTCGCCTCGTCGCCTCGTCGCGTCGTCTTCTCGCCATCGCGCGAGATTCGCGGCGGGTTCGATGCCGGCGGCGATCGCCGAGGTGCTTCGTCGTTGGCCGAACCTGCAGCCCTCGATCGACATCGGCCGTCATTCGCCGCCGGCCGCGCGGGCCGGCCCCTGCCTCGACTTCCGCCCCAGCGCCTCAGCCTTCCCCGCCCCAGACCACGTGAGCTTGCTCCCCGCTCAGGTACTGCTCGACCTCCACCGGTATCGAGTCGTCGCCGGGCGCGAGGATGGTCGCCTGGCGCAGATGGCGCTTGCGGATCGGGCCGCGCTCGACGAAGCCGAAGGCCAGCCGCGTCGAGAACGGCTGCCGGAACGAGGACGAGGCCACGCCGGTGAGCAGCCCGTAGAGGAAGCGGATCGGGCGCCGATGCTGCGGCGTGAGCACGGAGAAGGTCATCTCGTTCTTCTGCCGGCCCTCGAAATCGACCATGAAGATGCGGTCGCCGAGCAGGAAGCAATAACCGCGGTAGGTGAACGAATACCCGACCCGGTTCGCCTGCCCAAGCAGCGGGAAGCGCTCAACGGTGACGTATTCCACCATCGCGTCGTGCTGGTACAGGCAGGTGACGGAGCGCAGCACGCGGCCCTTGTAGATCGACGACTGGTGATAGCGGTAATAGACGCCGAGGAAGTCCTGCAGCGAGGTGGTGGACGACTCGATCAGCGGCAGGAAGCGCGCCAGGCCCGGCGAGCCCTTGAGATCGATCGGCAGCTCGTGCTCGAGCCCTTCGTAGAAGCCGCGGAAATCGGCAGGATTGCGAAACAGGTCGGCGGGCTCCATCAGGAAGAACTTGGCGATCTTCAGCAGTACCTTCTGCGAGGGCACGTGATGCGCCGCCAGGTACTTGTTGAACTGCTGGCGGTTGATGTTGAGCCGCCGGCAGAAATCGGCGACGGAATCGTAGCTCGCCACCAGCAGGGCGAGGTTGGCGGCCAGGTTGGCCAGGTCTCGGGAGCGGTCCATGGGCATGCTCGATGGGCGGGGCGGCCGCCGCGGATGCGGGGCCTGGCGAAAGGGGCGGGCGCTGCGTCGGTCCGGCGAGGCCCGTGCTTGGGGGTGGGTGCGTCGGGATGAGTGCGTCGAGGTGAATGCCTCGCTGCGTATTCCTGCGTCGCTCAGGGGCCGTTTGCGAAGTTGAAACCGCCCGGCGGCGGGCCGATACTGCAATCCGGACCACGGAGGAAGCGCCGATGCCAGCCGCAGCATGCGAGGTCGATACCGCCGCCTACCGGCAGACCATCGAACGGATGTGCGCGCTCGCGCGCGGGCTGGCCTTGCGCGCGCTCGAGCGGCCCGTCGGCTTCGAGCGCAAGGCGGATGCCTCGCCCGTCACCGCGCTGGATCGCGAGATCGAGCTGGCGCTGCGCGAGCTGGTCCGCCGGCGCCATCCGCGCGATGCGATCCTGGGCGAGGAATTCGGTGAGCAGATCGGCGAGGCATGCGGCCCGTCGGCCGGCCTGCCCGCCGATGCCTCGGCGGCGGCGCGCTGGATCATCGACCCGCTCGACGGCACGCGCGCCTTCGCCACCGGCAGCCCCTTGTGGGGCACGCTGATCGGCGTGCTGCGAGACGGGCGACCCTGGCTCGGCGCGATCGAGCTTCCCGCGCTGGACCAGCGGCTGTGCTCGTGGCAAGCGAGCGCCTGGGCCAGCCCGCGGCGGATCGGCGAGATCCGCCTCGCCGGCATGGCCACCACCACCCCCGACAAGTTCACGCCGCGCCAAGGCGCGGCGTTCCAGCGCCTGCGCGAGCACGTGGGCACCCATCGTTACGGCGGCGACTGCTTCAACTACGCGGCGCTGGTGGCGGGACGCTGCGATCTCGTGGTCGAAGCGGGCCTCGCTGCGCACGACTACCTGCCGATCGTGCCGCTGGTCGAAGCCGCGGGCGGGCGCATCACCGACTGGCAGGGACGCGAGCTGTCCGAGCGTTCCGCGGGCGATGTCGTGGCGGCGGCCGATCCGCTGCTGCACCGGGCCGTGCTCGACATCCTCGCCGCCGGGATGCGCGACTGAGTTCGGGCGCGGCCTGCATGCACCGGCCGCGCGCGCGGCCGGTGCATGACCCGAACCTGGCGCGCGACCGACACGGTGCATCGGCATCGGCCGCGGTTTCATCGCTCAGCCGAACTGCCGCGCCACGCGCAGCGCGTTGGCGGCGATCGTCAGCGCCGGATTGACCGCCGCCGACGAGGGGAACCACGAGCTGTCGACGATCCAGGCATTGTCGACGTCGTGCAGCCGGCAGCCGGTATCGAGCACGCTGCTGCCCGGGTCGGTGCCCATCACGGCGGTGCCGCACTGATGCGAGTTGGTCGCGATCCCCATGCGCCGGGTCATCACCAGCGGGTAACCCGCCTTGCGCATCATCGCCACGGTGCGGCGCACCAGCTCGCGATGCGCGCCCAGGTTGTTGGGTCGCCAGCGCACCTGGATGGCCCCGCGCTCGCTGTCGTAGCTCACGCGATTCTCGCGATCCGGCAGGTCCTCGCTGGTCAGGTAGAGATCGACGCTGTGGTTCGTGATGTAGCGCGAGATCGCCTTCGGCAGCCAGGGAACCATGCCGCTCACCATCGGCTCGCGGATCTTGCCGAGCATCTGGATGTTGCCGAGCGGGAAGGCATTCGCCTCCGAGCGCAGGTACCAGTCGTTGACGGCCAGGGTCTTCTGGAAGCCGACCCGGTTCACGCGGCGCGGGTCCATCGCGATCGTGAAGGTGCTGTTGTGGACCATGTAGTTGCGCCCGAGCAGCCCGGAGCTGTTGCCCACGCCCGCGGGATGCTGGCGGTCGGCCGAGCGCAGCAGCAGCGCCGCGCTGTTGACGGCCCCGCATGCCAGCACGAAGCGCTTGGCCAGGATCCTGACCGGCCGGCCGTCGCGCATGCCGAGCGCCTGCTCCACCCGCGTGCCGTCCGCGGACATCACCAGGCGCTCGATGCGCGTGCCGACCATCAGGCGCGTGCCGCCGGTCTCGATGGCCGGCCGCAAGGCGGAGAACTCCGCGTCGCCCTTGGCGTCCACCAGGCAGGGATAACCGTCGCAGGTCGAGCACAGCACGCAGGGCCGGCCCGCGCCGTGGTCGAGCGCGGCGGGCATCGTGAAGGGCCGCAGCCCCTGCGCGCGCATGGCCGCTTCCAGCCGGTGCAGCGCGGGATCGTGCGCGATGGCCGGGAACGGATAGGCCGCCGAACGCCATGGCTCGGTCGGGTCGCGGCCGGCCTGGCCATGCACGCGATAGAGCCGCTCGGCGGCGGCGTAATACGGCTCCATCTCGGCATAGCTGATCGGCCAGGCGGGCGAGATGCCCTCGGCATGCTCGATCGCGAGGAAATCCGCTTCGCGAAAGCGCGGCAGCATGGCGCCGAACACCTTGGTGTTGCCGCCCACGTAATAGAACACGCCGGGCGAGAAGGGCTTGCCGGCATCGTCGTACCAGGCTTCGGCATTGCGGTAGCGGCCGTCGCGGAAGACGGCCTCGGCGCTCCAGTTCTGGATCTCGCGCGGCAGGAAATCGCCGCGCTCGACCACCAGCACGTCGAGGCCGCGGCCGGCCAGGGCATGGGCGAAGGTGGAGCCGCCCATGCCCGAGCCGATCACCGCCACCTCGCAGCTCACGGTACCGTCCGCCCCGGGCTCGACGCTCGCGAGCTCGCGCCGGAACACCGGAGCGAAGTCCCGAGAGTCGATGCCGCGACGATGAACGGGAATTGCGTCGTTCATTGCTTTGCAGGCCTTACAGATGTTGTTCCGATTGCCGGAATTGCGCGTATTCGTCCTGGCGCTCGTCGGTGATGTAGGCGGGGATCGGGAAATCCCACCAGCCCGGCACCCAGGGCCCGGCGGCATCGCGGTCGGTCGGGATCTCGATCAGGCAGGGCTCGTTGCAATCGAGCGCGGCCTGCAGGATCGGCTCGAGCGCCTCGTTGCTGTCCACGCGCCAGGATTTCAGACCGAAGGCCTTGCCGATCGCCTCGAAGTCCGGCGAATAGGGCCGGCCGTCGGGGTAGTTGAATTCCGTGCCGATATGGCGGCTGGTCTGCTTGCGCTGGCCGCCGCGGATCGACATGTAGCCCGCGTTGTTCTGGATGATGAACACCACCGGCAACTGGTTGGTCACGCAGATCGCGATCTCCTGCGAGGTCATCAGGAAGTCGCCGTCGCCGAGGATGCAGACCACCGGGCTGTCCGGCCTGGCGAGCTTGGCGCCGATCGCGGCGGGCACGGCCCAGCCCATCGACGAGAAGCCGCCCGAGGTCAGGTGCGTGCGCGGCTCGTAGACCGGGAAGGTCTGCTTGACCGCGCCCTGCGTGTTGCCCGAGCCGACCACCACGATGGTGTCGCGCGGGAAGATCTTGCGCAGCGCGCCCAGCGGCCGTTGCGAGGTGAACGGGAAGCGGTCGGAGTCGCGGCGCGTGGCCAGCTTGGCTTCCCACTCGGCCAGGTACTGCGCGAGCTGCGCCAGGTAGTCGTCGCGCTGGACGCTGTCGTGCTTCAAGGCCTCGACGAGATGGGCCAGCGCATGTTTCGCGTCGGCCACGATGCCGACCGTCACCGGATAGTTCTTGCCGATCTCGTGCGGATCGATGTCGATGTGGATCAGCTTGCCCGGCGGGATCGAGAAGGTCACGCCCTTCGCGTAGCTCGAGGAGGACCAGTCGGTGAAGCGGCAGCCGACCGCGAGGATCACGTCGGCGCTGGAGGCCAGCTTGTTGCCGGCCAGGGTGCCGGTCTGGCCGACGCTGCCGCCGAACAGCGGGTGATCCTCGGGGAAGCCGCTCTTGCCGTTCCAGGTGGTGACCACCGGCACCTGCCAGTGCTCGGCGAGCGCGCGCACCTCGGCCGCCGCCTCGCCGGTGATCACGCCGCCGCCGATCACCATCACCGGGCGCCGGGCATCGCGCAGCACCTCGGCGGCCCGGGCGATGGCGGCGGGATCGGGGAACACCTTGCCGACCGGCACGCGGTCCTCGAGCTTGTGCAGCGTCACCTCGGCCGCCTCGGCCTGGGTGTCCATCGGGATCTCGATATGGACCGGGCCCGGGCGGCCGGTCAGCATCGAGCTGAAGGCGCGATGCATGATGAAGGGCAGCTCCTCGACGCGCTGCGCCACCCAGTGACGCTTGGAGACGGCCTCGGCGATCTTCGGGAAGTCGTTGTCGACGAAGCGCTCCAGCTCCTGCAGCAGGCCGTGGCCGCGCATGTGGGTGGGCGGCCCGCCGGTGATCAGCACCACGCTGGTGGAATCGGTATAGGCGGTGGCCATGCCGATCACGGTATTGCTCGCGCCCGCGCCGATCGAGGTGACCGCCGCCATCGGCTTGCCCGAGACGCGGTAGTAGCCGTCGGCCAGGTGCACCGCGCTCTGCTCGTGGAAGACCTGGATGAAGGGGATTTCGGAGTCCTTCTCGAGGAAGGCATCGGTGAGCGTCCAGATGCCGTGGCCGGGGATGCCGGCCACGTAGTCGACGCCGTAGTTCTTCAGCGTCTGGGCGACGATTTGACTGCCAGTTAGCTTCGCCATGAGGGTTCCGCAAAGTGAGAAAAAGGATGCGCCGCGAATTGCTGCGCGAATTGCGGCGCGGATCGACCGGCGGCGACCGGGGCGCGCCGCGCGGGCCGCCGCTTCAGGCGCGCACCGCCCATTGCAGCCCCTGCCGCGTCAGGCGGCGTACCTGGGGGCAGGCGAGGTTGCCGGTGTCGTGGCCGATCGAGTGATAGAAGACGCGCCCGGCGCCCCAGTTCCTGACCCAGGCCACCGGGCTGCGCTTGCCCGCCAGCCAGGGGAAGGGCTTGCCGTCGAAGGTGGTGTCGGCCAGCACGTGGTTGTTGGGGTCGACCTGCATGTAGTACTGCTCGGAGCGCACCTCGAAATCCTCTACGCCGCGCGTGACCGGATGATCGCGGTCGAGCAGCTCGACCCGGTAGGGATGCGGGTAGCCCTCGCCGGCCGGGTGCTCGATGAAGGAGCCGCCCAGCACCATGTGGTAGCGCAGGCTGGCGCGGAACGCGGCGGCCGCGCCGTGCCAGGCCGCCAGGCCCGTGCCGCCCTCGATCGCCGCCAGCAGGCGGTTTTCCTGCGCCTGCGTGAGCGTCTCGGTGGTCACCGCGTTGTTCCAGCCGATCACGATCAGGTCGAAGCCGCTCAGGTCGCGATCCAGCGTGAAGATGTCGTTGGAGGCCTCGACCTCCCAGCCCAGCTCGTCGAGCAGCTCGCGCGTCCAGGCGCCGACCTCGTAGGGAAAGTGTCCCGGCCAGCCGCCGTAGAGATGTAGTACTCGTGCCATGTCCAGCTCCTGTTCAAAACGACTTATACGTATAAGTTCGCCTATGCTGCGAGAACAAATCCCGGGTGTCAAGCGCAGGGAATACCCCGAGCGATCGCGAGGCGGTGCTGACGCGGCCCGACGCGGCGAATGCGTCTCGGCGCTTTGGTGCGACGTGCGAGAAAGGGGCGGGCGCCTTGGGTTCGCGCGGCGTCGCGCGAGGCTGGCGGGGACGG
>NZ_VWWC01000060.1:0-37030 GCF_011753175.1 Burkholderia sp. Cy-637
GGCCCGCAGGCCGAGCTGCTCTCGCAGCGCGCGCTGACGCTGCAAGTGCTGGGCCGTTACGAGGAGGCGCTGGCCGCCCACGCCGAGGCGGCCGCGGTGCCGGCCGATACGGCGCGTGCGCTGCTCACGCGGGCGCTGGCGCGCCAGCAGGTCGGCCGTCACCAGGCCGCGCTCGACGACCTGCTGCTGGCGCGCCGGCTCGATCCGCATCACGGCGAGGTGCTGCGCAGCGAGGCGTTCTTCCATCTGCAAAGCGGCGATTTCGAGCGCGGCTGGGCCAGCCACGAGGCGCGCTGGCGCGCGACCGATACCGCGCTGACGCGCCGTCACGCCGAACGGCCGGCCTGGGACGGCGCGGCCTCGCCGGCGGGGCGCACGCTGCTGCTGCACGCCGAGCAAGGCCTGGGCGACACCCTGCAGTTCTGCCGCTACGCAAGCCTGCTCGCGGCGCGCGGCGCGACCGTGCTGGTCGAGGCACCCGCGCCGCTGGTCGGCCTGCTCGGCACGCTGCGCGGCGTAAGCCGCGTGTTCGCCGACGACGAGCCGCTGCCGGCCTTCGACCTGCAGTGCCCGATGATGAGCCTGCCGCACGCGTTCGGCACCACGCTCGACACGGTGCCGGCCGCCACGCCCTACCTGCACGCCGAGCCGGTGCGCCGCGAGGCTTGGGCGCGCCGGCTCGACGCCGTCGCGCCGCCGGGGCGGATGCGCATCGGCCTGGCCTGGTCCGGCAACCCGCGCCACGCCAACGACGCGAACCGCTCGATGCCGTTCGCGATGCTCGCGCCCTGGCTGTCGCTCGACGCCTGCTTCGTCAGCCTGCAGCCGGCGGTGCGGCCGCGCGATGCCGAAGCCTTCGCGGCCAGCGGCGTGCTGGAGTTCGGCGCCTCGCTGGCCGATTTCGCCGAGACCGCCGCCCTGGTGGACGCGCTCGACCTGGTGATCAGCGTCGACACCTCGGTGGCCCACCTGGCCGGCGCGCTGGGCCGCCCGCTGTGGCTGCTGCTGCCGCGCGTGCCCGACTGGCGCTGGCTGCTCGATCGCGAGGACAGCCCCTGGTATCCCGACGCGACCCTGTTCCGCCAGCCGCGGCCCGGCGACTGGCCGGCCGTGGTCGAGCGCGTGCGCGCGGCGCTGGCCGCGCATCTGGCCAGCCGCGGCGCGGGCTGAGCCGGGCGGGCGTCTGTGACAAAAGCTACGGACCATTCCGGCTCACCCGGAAAGGTCCGTAACACCCGCCATCGAGGCGCCACGCGGGATTCGTATGTTTGCTCGATTCCGGTCGTCTGTCTTTTCGTGACGGGCACAGGCCGGGGACGGGATCGGCGCCTCAGGCGCCACGCACAAAATCTATCGGGTTCGGGGTGAGGGATGGCAGCAAACGCACGCACAGCACGACAACACGACCGGACGCTCTCGCGCGCCGTCCCCAGATCGGACCTGCGTCCGGTTTGCCGCGCCATCGCGCTGCTGCTGGCGGCCGGCGTGTCGGCGCAGGCGCACGCGGGGCTGGTCAATCTCGGCGCGGCCATGCCGCGCCCCTCGGGCAGCGCGGCCGGCGTGGCCGGGCTGGGCGCCACCACCAACCTCGGCATGTCGCCGCAGGCCGCGCTGCAGGCCAGCCAGCCCTCGATCCGCAACCTCGGCTACACCGCGCAGGCGATCGCCGCGCAGATCGCCGCCCAGCACGCGGCCGCCGCGGCGGCCGCCGGTGCCGCCTCGAACGTGCCGAACGGCCTGGCGCCGGGCGGCCTGCAGGTGGCGGCGGGCGCCTCGTCCGACCCGAACAACCCGGTGCTGTGGATCAACGCGAACGCGCCGGCGCAGAGCGTGGACGCCAACGGCCATGTGAGCGTCGACGTCCAGCAGACCGCGCAGAACGCCGTGCTGACCTGGCAGACCATGAACGTCGGCCGCCAGACCACGCTGAGCTTCGACCAGTCGGGCGGCACCCAGACCAACGGCGCCAACAACTGGGCCGTGCTGAACCGCGTGATCGACCCGAGCGGCCGGCCCAGCCAGATCCTCGGCAGCATCACGGCGCAGGGCGCCGTCTACGTGATCAACCGCAACGGCGTGCTGTTCGGCGCGGGCTCGCAGGTCAACGTGCATTCGCTGGTGGCCTCGTCGCTCGACCTGCTGAACATGAACGACTACAACCAGACCCTGCTGAACCAGGTGCCGGTGGTGGCCGACAGCACGCTCGCGCAGGACGCGGCGGGGATCGTGGCGAGCAACAGGCAGTTCCTCGCTTCGGCCGCCGGCAGCACCGGCGGGCTGGCCGCCAACGAGGCGGGCAGCAGCGGCAACGTGAGCGGCAACACCTCGATTCCCAACGAGGTGCTCGGGCTCGGCAACAACGTCAACCTGAGCTCGGCCAGCCAGTACCAGCCCTGGGGCGACGTGACCATCGAGCAGGGCGCCTCGATCACCACGCATGCCAACGGCACCGCCAGCGACGGCGGCTTCGTGATGATCGCCGCGCCCAACGTGAACAATGCCGGCAGCATCTCGGCCACCGACGGGCAGGTGATCCTGGCCGCCGGGGTGGGCGTGAGCCTGAAGCCGAATTCCGCGCAGCCGCAACTGCTGCTGCCCGAGCTGAGCGGCTCGATCTCGCTCTACAACCCGCAGACGGGCGCGTCCTCCGACATCACGCCGGTCGGCTCGCTGGTCAATACCGGCATCATCCAGGCCTCGCGCGGCAACGTCAGCCTGCTGGGCGGCCGGGTCGACCAGAACGGCGTGGTGGGCGTGACCACCAGCGTCAACACGCCGGGCACCATCACCATCTCGACGGTCGACGAATACCAGTCGAACAATCCGCTCGGCGCGGCCTACACGGGGCTGTCGCAAGTCACGCTCGATGCCAGCGGCGGGGGCCTGGTCGCGCATCGCGCCGGCCTGCTCGGCTTCGGCCCGGATTCGGTCACCGCGGTGCTGCCCGACAACAACGGCCAGACCGCCACCTCCACGCCGGGCGTCACGTTCACGCCGGGCAGCATCGCCATGACGGCGGGCTCGGTCTGGTTCCAGGGCGGCTCGATGATCGAGGCGCCGGGCTCGACCGTGTCGGTCTCGGCGCTCACGCCTTCGCTGGCCGGCCTCAGCTACACGGCGGACCTGGCGCAGAGCGCGGTGCCGGGCCGGATCTACCTCGACCAGGGCGCGACCATCGACGTGTCCGGGCTCGCCAATGTCGAGCTGCCGATCTCGAGCATCCTGCTCACGGTCGACCGCCTGGGCGGCAACGAACTGGCCGATTCGCCGCTGCTGCGCGACGGTTTCCTGTTCGGCCTGAAGGACGTGGTGGTGGACAGCACGCTGAGCGGCACGCGCAGCGACGGCGTGCAATGGGTCGGCAGCCCGATCCTGAACCTGGCCGGCTACGTGAACCTGATGCCGCGCACGGTGGACCAGCTGCTGACCAACGGCGGCACCATCGTGCTGTCGGGCAACGAGGTGATGACGGCGGCCGGCTCGTCGATGAACCTGAACGGCGGCTACGTCCACTACGACGGCGGGATGGTGAACACCACGCGGCTGGTCGACTCGAACGGCGCGATCGTGCCGATCGGCCAGGCCAGCCCCTACGACACCTATGTCGGCATCGCCGGCCAGTTCGTCGAGTCGCACCCGCGCTGGGGCATCACCAAGACCTGGTACAACCCGATGCAGACGGGCGGCGTGTACCAGCCGGAATTCATCGTCGGCGGCAATGCCGGCACGCTCGACATCTATTCGGTGGCCGGCACGGTGCTCGACGGCGATATCAGCGCGCAGGCCTTCGGCGGCTCGAAGCAGACGCAGGGCAACGACCTGCCGTCCGGCGGCACCTTCAACCTGGGCGCCGACCCGGCGCTCAAGACCTCGCTGGTCAACGGCACCTGGAACGGCACCGCGGCGGTGTCCGGGCAGAGCGGGCTGGTGGTGCTGCAGGACCAGGCGCCGCAGCTCGACGACCTGTCGCCGAACTTCTCGGTGTCGACCGCGCTCGATGCCGCCGCGCTCGGCGCCCTGGCGCCCACCGATCCGAACAACCTGCTGGCGACCACGGTGGTGCCGGTCGATACGCTGAACAAGGGCGGCTTCTCGAACCTGAACGTCACCGAGGACAAGACCTCCGGCGCCGGCTTCGTGGTGGCGGAAGGCACCCAGTTGACGCTGCAGCCGGGCGGCTCGATCTCGCTGAACAACCAGGCGCCCAGCGGCATGGCAAACGTGCTGGGCAGCCTGATCGCGCCGGGCGGCAAGATCTCGATCATCACCGGCGGCGATATCGTGGTCGGCCCTCAGGCGACGCTGAGCGTGGCGGGCCAGTGGATCAACAACGACGTGCAGGCCGATCCCGACACGACGCCGGGCAGCAGCCAGTACCTCAACGGCGGCAGCATCACGCTGGCCTCGCGCGCCAACAGCGCGAACGACAGCCAGCACACGGATACCTCGGGCTCGATCGTGCTGCAGCAGGGCAGCACGATCGACGTGTCGGGCGGCGGCGAGATCCAGTCCAACGGCCAGTTGCTGACCAGCAACGGGATTCCCGAGGGGCAGGGCGGCAGCCTGGCGCTGATGACCTATTACGCGCCGCAACCGCCGTTCGGCCAGACCAGCGACGGTGGGCCGGCCTTGCCGGTCAACCAGCCGACCCATGGCCATATCCTGATGAACGGCACGATCCTCAGCCAGGGTTTCTCGGGCGGCGGCACGCTGAGCATCCAGGCGCTCGGCTTCCAGATCGGCGGGGATCCGTCTTCGGCGCCGTCATGGGCGATGACGCTGCCGGCGAGCTTCTTCTCGCAGCAGGGTTTCGGCAAATACGTGCTCAACGCGCTCTACGATGCCACCATCGCGCCCGGCACGACGCTCACGGTGACGCAGCGCAACCTGATCCCCGACGTGGCGGCATTACAGCATGCCGCGACCGGCGCCAATCTGAACAGCGGCGGCCTGACCGGCTCGGGCACGCTCGACGCCTACCATCGCCAGCCCACCAGCTTCGTGATGACGGGCGGCGGCGATGCCTCGTGGGTCACCACCAGCGGCGATGCACCGGCCTATGCCGGCGTCACCGGTGCCGTCACGCTGTCGGCGGGCGCCTCGATCGTCGCCGACGCGGGCGCGAGCATCGGGCTGGGCTCGTCGCAGCAGGTCACGGTGCTGGGTTCGATCATCGCGCCGGGCGGCTCGATCACGCTGAACGCCGGCGGCGGCGTCGACGCGGCCGCCTTGCCGGGGCAGTCGAACCGCGGCGGCCTGAGCAATACCCGCTCGGTATGGCTGGGCCCGGATGCGCTGCTCGACGTGTCCGGCGTGGCGCTGGCCAATCCGCTCGCGGCGCCGGTCAAGATCGGCTCGTCGACGCTCCAGCCCGATACCGGCAAGGTGCTGCCGGGCGGCTCGGTCACGCTGTCGAGCGACAACGGCTACGTGGTCGCGCAGGCAGGCTCGGTGATCGACGTGTCGGGCAGCGTCGCCAGCTTCGACGCCCTGCAGGCGAACGGCAGCTATGCCTCGCAGCCGATCTGGAGCAACGCCGGATCGATTACCTTCGCGGCCGGCTACGGCCTGTTCGCCGACGCGACGCTGGAAGCTCATGGCGGTGCGCCGCAAGCGGCGGGGGGGAGCCTGACGATCCTGCCCAGGCAGAACAGCGACGCGGGCGCCACGGCGCTGGTGATCCGCCAGGACGGCGAGCTGACGCCGGCCGGCCTCGCGCCGGGCGGCGACTTCAGCCAGGCGATCGATCCGACTACGGGGTTGCCGATCGGCACGCCGACCGGCGTGATCCAGTTCGCCGCCGACCGTCTCGATGGTTCGGGCATCGCGAACCTGGTGCTCGGCAACGGCGCGGCATCGACCTTGCAATCGGCGACGCCGCCCATCGTGTTCGCCGGCGACGTGAAGCTCTCGCTGCCGGGTTCGGTGATCCTCAATACCGAGCGCATCGCCGCGATCGGCATGGACCAGCTCTCGACGCTGCTCTCGACGCCCGCGCAACAGCCCAGCGGCGGCGCGGCACCGAAAACGGTGATCGCCACCATGCTGGATCAGCCGAACCAGCCGGCGATCGGTACCAGGGTGGAGATCGACGCGCCCTACGTGGGGCTGATCGGCACGCCCAACGACGTGAATGCGCCTGCGTTCGCGCCAGTCGCGACGCTGTCGAACGCGCGCCTCGACATCAATGCCTCGTTCATCGACCTGTCGAACCAGATCCAGCTGAACAACTTCGGCCAGTCGAATTTCAGCAGCAGCGGCGACATCCGCCTCAGCTCGAACAAGCTCGGCAGCACCGGCAACACGTTCAGCCCGGGCGTGCTCTATTCGCCGGGCAACCTGACGTTCACGGCGGCCGATCTCTATCCGGCCACCGGCAGCACCTACATCATCGATGCGGTCGGCCCCGTCGATGCCGGCACCGGCAAGCCGCTGCCGACCACCGTCACGTTCGCCTCGAACGGCACGTCGGGCACGCCGCTGTCGGCCGGCGGCTCGCTGCTGGTCGATGCCACCGACATCGTGCAGGGCGGCACGGTGCGCGTGCCCTCGGGCACGCTGATCCTCGGCGTCGGCGATCCGACCGACAGCGCGACCAAGGCGCTGTTCGGCAACCTGCCGCAACTGGTCGCCACCGATTCCGTGCGCCTCACCAGCGGCAGCGTGACCTCGGTATCGAACGGCGGGATGGTGATTCCCTACGGCACCACCGTCGACGGCGTGGAGTGGCAATACACGCCGGTGGTGGGCTCGCAGGCGGTCGACCTGAGCGCGCCGCCGGCCAAGTACATCGGCGTGAACGGCAGCAACGTGTCGCTCGCCCCCGGCGCGACTATCGACCTGTCGGGCGGCGGCGACCTGCAGGCCGCCGAGTGGGTGCCCGGCACCGGCGGCACGCGGGACGTGCTGTCGCAATACACGGTCAGCTATGCGAACTCGTCGGCGGGCGCCGCGGTGCCGACCAATGTCGGCGGATCGAACGTCTACGCGATCCTGCCCGGCACGCAGCAGCCGGTGGCCGCCTACGACCCGATCTTCGCGCAGACCACGCAGCCGTCGAGCGCCGGCAGCGCGACCGGCACCACCACCGCCACGCTCGGCCTGGGCCAGGCCGGCATGGGCGACGCGCTCGGCAAGTCGGTCTATCTGTCCGGCGTGCCGGGCCTGCCGGCCGGCTACTACACGCTGCTGCCGGCCAAGTACGCCACGCTGCCGGGCGCGTACCGCGTGACGGTGGCGAGCACCTCGGGGACGTCCGCCCCGGGCGCGAGCATGAGCCTGCCGGACGACACCGTGGTCACGGCCGGCTACTTCGCCAACTCGGTGACGGGCAGCCGCAGTGCCTCGCCCACCCTGTTCGACGTGCAGTCGGGTGCGGTCTGGCAACAGTATTCGCAATACACGCTGACGGGCGCGAACAGCTTCTTCACCTCGCTGGCCGCCAGCAAGGGCAATGTCACCCCGCCGCTGCCGGTGGACGGCGGCCAACTGGTGCTGGCCGCCACCAGGTCGCTGGCGCTGGGCGCGGCGCTGAACGCGGCGGCCGGCCCCGGCGGCGCGCCGGCCGAGGTGGACATCGCCTCGCAGGACATCCAGATCACCGGCAACGGCAGCAGCGCGCTGGCCGGCTACCTGCAGATCGACGCTCAGGGGCTCGACACGCTCGGCGCCGGCAGCCTGCTGATCGGCGGCACGCGCTCGGCCACCGCCAGCGGCATCACCATCACGCCGATCGCCAATAGCGTGGTGGTATCCAACGACAGCGGCAGCTCGCTCACGGGCCCCGAGATCCTGCTGGTCACCAAGTCCGATGCCGGAGGTACCGATCCGAATGCGGACAACGGCTTGCGCATCGACGCGGGCGCCTCGATCGTGGCGAACGGCAGCTACCCGGCCGCCAAGGACCAGCCGATCACGATCGCCGGCGACGGCGCCTTGCTGCGCGTCTCGAACGGCGCCTCGGTGGGACTCACGCGCACCGGCTCGACCGGCAGCGGCCTGCTGACGGTCGGCGCGGGCGCCACGCTCGCCGGCGGCCAGGCCTTGCTGATCGATTCGTCGGGCGACCTGAAGGTCGATCCGAGCGCGGTGCTGTCGGGCCATGCGATCACCGTCGACGGCTCGGCGATCACCTTCACCAATGCCACCGGCGGCGCGATCGCCGACCTGCCCGGCTTCGTGATCAGCCCGGCGGGCCTCGCGCAGTTCGCGAATGCCGACCAGGTGACGCTGCGCAGCTACGGCAACATGGCCTTCCTCGGCGACGTGACGGCCAGCTTCGGCAACAGTGTCGACCTGAGCGCCGGCACCTTCAGCAGCGACGGCGGCCAGGTCACGCTCGACGCGCCGCGGATCGCCTTCACCAACGAGGCCGGCGCCACCAGCGCCACGGCCGTGGCGGGCAGCGGCTCGCTGACGGTGAATGCGGGGGAAATCGACTTCGGCACCGGCAGCAAGAACCTGAGCGGCTTCGACAAGGTCGACATGACGGCCAGCCAGGGGATCGCCGGGCAGGGCACCGGCAGCTTCGACTTCGGCGCGGTGCCCGTCACGCTGAACGCGCCGGTCTATCTGGCGGACACGAGCTCGAACGCCACCATCAAGACCACCGGCACGCTGACGCTGAACGCCGGCCCGGGCACGGCGCTGTCGCGCACGGCGCTGGGCGGGGCGATCGACTTCGTCGGCGGCACCCTGCTCGACAACGGCGCGACGATCCTCGCGCCGGCCGGCAACGCCACGCTCGAGGCGAGCAGCGGCAAGCTGACGATCGGCAACGGCTCGACCGTCAGCTCGGCCGGCGTGTCGAAGACCTTCTTCGACGTCACGGCCTACGCGCCGGCCGGCAACATCTCGCTGATCGCCGACCAGGGCACGGTGGACGTGCAGGCCGGCTCGACGCTCGACTTCTCGGGCGCGAACGGCGGCGGCGCGGCGGGCTCGCTGACGCTTTCCGCGCCGGACCAGACCGTCAACCTGAACGGCACCCTCAAGGGCGGCGCGGCCAGCGGCTACACGGGCGGCTCGCTGGCGCTGAACACCGGCGGCGCGCTCGACCTCGATGCCTTCGCGGCCACGCTGGCCGTGAGCGGCGTGAACGACGCGCTCAACATCCATACCAAGACCGGCAACCTGACGCTGTCGGCCGGCAATACGCTGACGGCGCGCTCGGTCTCGCTGAACGCCGACGGCGGCGCGGGCAACGCGGCCGATACCGCGAACGGCAACGTCAACATCCTCGGCACCATCGACGCCTCGGGCACGGCCGGCGGCGAGATCGACCTGTTCGGCCACAGCGGCGTGGACCTCGAGGGCACGCTGCTGGCGCGCGGCTCGGATCCGAACCAGCGCGGCGGCAAGGTGGTGATCGGCACCAATGGCGTGTTCGATCCGAACCAGGCCAATCCCTACAACGCCACCTACGGCTACGAGAACATCGATCCGACCCGGGCCGGCACGATCCGGCTCGGCGCCGGTGCCCTGATCGACGTATCGGGCGGCACCGCGGGCGGCCTGTCGGGCGGCACGGTCAGCTTCCGCGCGCCGCTGCTGGCCGACGGCACCGTCAACCTGATCATGCCGGCCGGCGGTTTCGACACGGCGCACGGCAAGGGCATCGTCGGCTCGCGCGCGACCTCGCTGGAAGCCTATGCGGTGTGGAGCACCACCGATGCGACCACGGGCGCGCAGCACTTCGACGGCATCATCGATCCGTCGGGCTGGTTCGACAGCAAGGGGAACCTGCTGGCGGGGACCTTCACGGCGCAGGACGCGAACGGCACCTCGTTCAGCTTCACGCCGGATGCCAATGGCGACGGCGGCGGCAAGGTGACGAATAACTCGAGCGGCGTTTCGGCGACGCTGACCCAGGCGCAATTGCAGAACGGCGACGCCGCGATCGGTTTCGGTGGCTTGTCGAACATGTACTTCGCGCCGACGGCGGCGAACGCGGATCACGAGAGCTTCTACGGGTATCAGAACGGCGACGCCAGCGCCGCGGCGCCGGGCACCTTGATGGGGTTCGTTCAGCACGGGCTCGACACGCTCGTCAATCCGCTGGTGGCGGCAGGCGTTGCCAACGCGACCACGGTGCCGGGTATCGAGCTCGACAATCCCAGCCCCGCGATCAATGGCGGCAATATCTCGGTGCTGAGCAACTGGAACCTGGGTTCGGGGGCGTCGGCAAGCAATCTGGACTACCGCTTCGACGGGCAGGCGCCGGTCATCACGCTGCGGGCCGAGAACAACGTCAAGGTCAAGGCCAGCCTGAGCGATGGGTTCTTCCAGATCGCCAATCCGACGGGCGGCGGCGGGTCGATTACCGTGCCGCCGCTGTCGTCGTACGGCGCGACGTCGACGCTGTTCAACGAAGCGTCGGGTAGCTACGGCGCTAACTACGGAGCGGGTTACGGGCTCAGCTATTGGTCGGGACGAGGCTTGTCGTCAGGGCCCGGGCAGCCGAGCGGAGGCACGTCCGATGAAATCGCCGAGTATTACGCCTTGTATTCGGCTTACGCGAATTATCTGACCTCATCCGATCCTGCGCTGGCTGCCATCATTACGCCGGGACGCGATTTCGACATTGTCGAGACGATGAGTCAGCTCAACTCCGTAGGCGTTTTCCGGCCCGGTCAACCGCTTGCACCGACTGCGCCGTCGGCAGCACAACAGGCCGCGGACCCTGGTTCCTACCTGATCTATCTGCACGACTACGAGACTTATTACACGGCACTCGCCAACTGGTTCAAGCAGCATGCGACCACGGTGCCGTCGCTCCAGGTGCTCGTCGCGCCGACGGTTCAGGCGGTGTCGGTAATCGGTACGCCGACAATCAGTTTGCCGAGCGTGACCGACAACACGCCGTCGCCCGCCGCGGTGGCAAGCAATCCACTTCCGCTATTGTCGGCCTCGCTGGCAGGAGGCAGCAGCAGTTCGTTGCGCATCGTGGCGGGTGCAGACAATGCCAGCGCGAATCCGCTGGCCTTGCTGGCGCCTCGGGCTGCTGCGGTGGATTCGGGCGGCAGTGTGGTTCTTGACGGCCATACGAGCTATCTGGACAGCAACGGATTGCAATTGCTGGCGCCGACGATGATCCGGACCGGCACGGGTTCGATCGATATCGCGGCATCCGGGAACATTTCGCTATACGACACCACGCAGGTGCCCGATGCCACCACCTTGCTGGTGCCGGGTGTCATCTACACCGCGGGAACACCGGTAGCAGGCGCGCCCAGCGGCAACGCATCAGCGTCAATCGCACATCCGGCGGCAAGCGGTGCGATCAGCTATCCGGACATCTTCGTGACGCCAACGGTCAATCCGGATTCGGCGGGAGATATCAGTCTGAATGCACTGGGAAGCATTACCGGCGCCGAGCAGTTGACAGATACGACCGGAGCGGTGACGGGCACCAAGGGCAGCAGCCTCGCCCAGTTCTGGTGGCAGTGGATGCAGGTTGGTAATCCCACTGGTTCGGTCGGGGCAATCAGCCCGGTGACACAGACGGTCCAGACCTCGATCAATTTCGGCGGCTTCGACCAAGGCGTGATGAGTGTCGGCGGCAATGTCGCCGTGACGGCGGGTGGCGACATCCGCGATCTATCGGTGTCGCTGCCCACCACCTGGTGGCTCTCCAATGCGAATACCGATAGCCCGACCGTCAATACCGTCGGTGGAGGAAACCTGACGGTAAGGGCCGGCGGGGACATTCTGAGCGGCACGTATTTCGTCGCCAAGGGTACCGGAACGATTGCATCTGGTGGAAAGATCGCGCCGGACTTCTCGGTGGCAGCGACTTTCAGCGGCCAACCGCCCGTCAATGTGTCGACCATCCTGGCACTGCAGGACGCCACGCTGGACGTGACGGCACGCCAGGGCGCGGACATCGGCAAGATCGTCGATCCTTCCTATGTAATCGGTGCGCAGTCCGGGGCTTACGCCATTCTTCCGGATGCGCAGGGATTCTCCACGGATTCGCGTGTCGACGTCGCATCGACCACGGGTAACGTGGCGCTCGGCACGATGACGAATCTCTCGTTCATTGGCGGCGGCCGGGTGGCACCGTCACAGCCCGGCCTCAATGACATGTCCTTCGTGTTGCCTTCCACCGTCGATCTGACGGCATTCGATGGCGGCATCACGATCGCTTCCAGCGGTGAACTCGCGCCTTCGCCGACGGGCAATCTCTCCTTGCTGGCGGATCAGTCGATTTCGATCTCGAGCAACGCCGCCATCCTCAATTCGAACCAGTTAGCCAATGTTTTCGGCATGCTGGACAGCAATCCTGCCGCCATGCCGTCGCCGGCCAATCCGTTCGTCGACGTGCCGTTGCTGACCCAGACGAACCTGGCCGCGCACACGTCCAGCCTGCATGCGGACGACACCGAGCCGGTGCGTATCTACAGCCTGAACGGCTCGATCGTGGACGGCACGCCATTGGCCGGAACTGGCGCTCAGCTTTACCAGAACATGACCGTGATCGCTGTCGACAAGCCGGCACTGATCCAGGCCGGCCAGGACATCGTCAACCTGTCATTCCAGGGGCAGAACCTGAGGACTTCCGATATCACGCGCATCCTGGCAGGGCGTGATATCTACGACACGCCTCTGCCGGCAAACAATTCCAATCCGGTCACCCCGGCAATCGTGCTGGGCGGCCCCGGCACCCTCGACGTGGAGGCGGGACGCAACATCGGACCCTTGGCGAACCTGGTTCAGGCATTCTCGGCGCATTCGTTCAATGGCGCGACCTACACCGGCATCGATGCGGTCGGCAACGCGCTCAATCCGTTCTTGCCTCATGAGAGCGCGAACGTCAATGTCCTGTTCGGCGTCGGCCCGGGCGTGGACTTGCCGACATTCTCGGCAAGCTACATCGATCCGGCCAGTGCGACGGCGGTGAGTGCCAATACGACACCGGCGCTGATCGCGTTCGTCGAGCAATACCAGGCGGGGAAGGTGGTGGACACGGGGCTGGTGAAGGATCGGCCGGTGCCGACGCAACTCACGGCCGAACAGGCCTGGAATGTGTTCCAGACGCTGCCTGTCCATGTCCGGCAACTGTTTGCCGAGCAGGTATTGTTCGGCGTGCTGACCAGCGTCGGCGAGGACTACAACAACCCGGCGAGCCCGTTCTACCAGAAGTACGCGCGGGGTTTCGACGCCATCAACACCCTGTTTCCGGCGTCGTTCGGCTATACGGCAAACAACCTGACCGGCGGCAGCAATGGCGCGAACCAACTGATCCAGACGGGCGACCTGGATATTCGCAACACCACGATCCAGACGCAGCAGGGCGGCAATGTGTCGATCCTCGGACCGGGAGGCCAGGCGCTGGTGGGCAGCACCTCCGCGCCGCCGGAACTGATCGACAACCAGGGCAAGGTTGCCGTCGGGCCGGGCTCGATGGGTATCCTGACGCTCGAGAAGGGTGATGTCGACATCTTCACCGATCGCAGTCTGCTGCTGGCCCAGAGCCGTGTGTTCACCGAGCAGGGCGGCGACATGACGATCTGGAGCTCGAACGGCGACATCAATGCCGGCAAGGGCGCGAAATCCTCCGCCGATACGCCGGCGCCGCAGTATGTCTGCGATGCGAATCACTACTGTACCGTCGACGCGCGCGGCGAGGTGACCGGGGCGGGTATCGCCACGCTGCAGAGCATTCCGGGTGTGCCGATCGGCACGATCAACCTGATCGCGCCTCGTGGCACCGTCGATGCCGGCGATGCGGGGATTCGCGCCGGCAACATCAACGTCGCTGCCTTGCGCGTGCTCAATGCCGACAACATCCAGGTGACGGGGCAGTCGACCGGGATCCCGGTGATCCAATCCGTCAACACCGGCGCCTTGAGCGCGGCCAGCTCGGCGGCGTCGGCGGCCAGCCAGATGGCGCAGGACCTGGCCAGGAACAACGCTTCGGGCGGTGGTGTTCGTCGTTGGACGATTTCCGTGCAGGTCGAGGGGTTTGGCGACAGCAACGACGATGCGCGAAAACGCCGGCGTAGCGATGTCAGCTACGATTCCTCGAATTCGGTATCGGTAGTCGGCTTCGGGCGGCAGGAGGGCGCGGCGCAACGCGCAGCCTTGACGGCAGAGGAGCGAGCGCGGCTGGGCAAGATATGAGGATGTGAGCGTCGATGAAACCGCCGCGAATCGCGGCGGTTTTTTTTATCTTCACCGACCTGGGATGGAATCGGAGCAAACGCTTGGGATACCCATGTTCGGAACGAAGTCGCCCGTGTTGTTCGGGCAGTCATTTCGAGTCGCGATAGCCCGTTCGGGGGTTGCCGACCGGTGGCGGTATTCGCGGTTCGATTGGTTGGCCGTGGCCGGCTGGATCGTCGGGACCATGACTGGTCCGAAGCCCGAGTCGCGCGTGAGAAGTTCGGCGTGCGTGTTTGACGGCGCTTTGCGAATGCGCTGCTGTCGTGCGCATCGAGGACACGGGCTCGAGTCGTGCCGCCGGCCGAATCCGTAGACGTCAGACTGCCACCTTGAATGACCCGAGTCGGTGTTCGGGATGAATGATCAGCGTGGGCGTGGCGAAAAAAACCGCGCCTCGAGTTGCCTCGAGGCGCGGTTTCGGTTGCCGCGCGAGTGGCTGTCGGCCCTCGGAGGCGGATTTAGCGACCCACCACCGAACCCGTGCAGACGCTGGCGTTGCCGATGTTCAGGTTGAAGCCGCTGGAGTTGCCCAGGAAGTCGGCCTGGATCGCGGTCAGGAACGATGACGGAACCGTGTCGAAACCATTGCCGTGAACGGTCGCCGCGTAGCCGGCGTCGGTGTAGTGGTCGTTCAGGAAGCTGAGAACGGCGGTCGTGACGTTCGGATCCTTGTAGCACTGGCTCAGGATGATCTGGCTCGTGCCCGAGACCGGGTAGCCCGTCGACGGGTTGCCGGCAGCCGGCACCCAGTTGAGTTGGTTCGAGGCGCCCGGCTTGCCCGTCGGCACGGAGGCGGTACCCAGCGCCAGCGTGGCGTTCGTGTAGTTCGGTGCGTAGTACACGCCGTTGGCCGTGTTCTTGACGCTGGCCACTTGCAGTTGCGCCGCGCCGGCAGCCGTCACGACCGAGCTCGACGGAGCCAGGAACGTGTTGGTGTAGTCCGGGCTCAGGTAGGCGACAGCGGCCGTCGACGAGTTCGTCAGGGCGGTGCGCACGCCGCCGCTGCCGCTCGCGCCGATGAACGCGGGCGCCGCCGGGATACCGGCCGGGAACGAATCCGTGAAGGTCAGCGAGTCCTTGAACGTCACGCCGGCGGCGGTGTTGCCGGTCGTGCAGACGGCTGCCAGATGGCGCGTCAGCAGTTCCGTCGTGCCGCTGCCGTCGGTGCGGTAGATCACCGAGATCGGGGCGCTGTTCGGATAGGCCGAACCCGTTTCCGGATTGATGACCTGGTTCCAGTTGCTCAGCTTGCCCGAGAAGATGCCGCACAGGTCGTCGTCGTTCAGCGCGATGCTGTGAGCCTGGCCCGGCGTGGTTTGCGGGGTGGTCGTGCTGGTGATCGACTGGCCGTTGTTGACGATCGGGAAGGCGATCGGCGTGACGATGTACGGAACCTGGATCAGCGGGCCGTTGGTGGCGCCGAGGCCCGTCTTGTAGCTGGCGATCTGGGCCGACAGCAGGGCGGCGTCGCTGTTCGCGAAGTCGACCGTGCCGGTCACGCCGGCGCCGAAGAACGTCGGCTGGTTGCCGAGGAACGCGCTTTGGCCTGCACCCGAACCCACCGAGAAATACGTGAACGCACCAACGCCGGTACCGAACGAGGTGATTTCCGCGCCGATCGTCGGAGCGACCAGCGACGAACCGCCACCTTGGATAACCGGAGCGGCCATGGCGGCCGAAGCACCGAGGCCCGACACAACGAGAGCCAGAACCTGGCAGATCTTGCGCTTGCTGGACTTCATGCGAATTCCCCTGAACATGAATGAATGGAGACTGCTGTTGCTTGCTGCGGCCAGACGTGTGTGATGCCGCGGAAGAACTGTAGTGTGAATTTGTAAAATCGAGTGTGAATTTTTAATAGCAGAAGGTGCGTAACATTTTGGTCGTCGTAATCGTTTGCGAGCGCATTTATATCGGCTTGGTAAAAATATCCGAATATCCGGAAATGCGTTCTGCATGTAATCGTTTTTATTTCCGATGGTGGTGCCCGTGTTCGCCGGAATGCCTTGCGGCGCGGTGCTAGCGCAGGCGCGAGGCAGTTTCGTGTCGAATGTTACGGAGCATTCCCGGCGTATGCGGATGTCCCGCTATCTGGATATGGATCGGTCATGAGGCGGCGATCTCGATAATCATCCCGGGGAATTGGGCGATGTGATTTCATTTCGTGACGGGATGAATCGATTGAATATTGGAATTGAATGCGTCCACATCGTTTCTGGTCCGTGAATCGAATCTCCGAGAAAAAAGGTAGCCCAACATCCGTCATAAATCTGCGCCGGTTGATTGCTTAATCTCGCCCGATGATTCCGCCTTCGCATCGGGCGGCTTCATTCATCGAAGTGACCTGCCTTATCGAAGGACGAGACATGTCGGCATTCCGCTACGAAGCGATCGATCATTCCGGCCGCACGCTCAAGGGTGTGCTCGAGGCGGACAGCGCCCGCGCCGGGCGCGGCCAGTTGCGCACGCAAGGCCTCACGCCGCTGGTGGTCGAGGCGGCCGCCTCGCGCCGGCAGGGCGATCGCAAGCGGCGCCTGGCGCTGGGCCGCAAGCTCTCGCAGCGCGAGCAGGCGGTCCTCACGCGCCAGCTCGCCAGCCTGTTGACCGCCGGGCTGCCGCTCAGCGAATCGCTGACGGTGTTGAGCGAGCAGGCCGAGCGCGATTACCTGCGCGAGCTGATGGCCTCGATCCGTGCCGAGGTGGTGGGCGGCCACACCTTCGCCAACGCGCTCGCGCAGCACCCGAACGATTTCCCCGAGATCTACCGCGCCCTGGTGGCGGCCGGCGAACACACCGGCAAGCTCGGCCTGGTGCTGTCGCGCCTGGCCGACTACATCGAGCAGAGCAATGCGCTCAAGCAGAAGATCGTGCTGGCCTTCACCTACCCGGCGGTGGTCACCATGATCGCCTTCGGCATCGTCACCTTCCTGCTCAGCTATGTGGTGCCGCAGGTGGCGAACGTGTTCACCAGCACCAAGCAGGAACTGCCGACGCTGACCATCGTGATGCTGGCGCTGTCGAACTTCGTGCGCCACTGGTGGTGGGCCACGCTGGCCGGCGTGGCGGCGCTGGCGTTCCTGGTCGGCAAGATATTGTCGCGGCCCGCGCCGCGCCTGGCCTTCGATACCTGGTCGCTGACGGCGCCGCTGATCGGCAAGCTGGTGCGCGGCTACAACACGGTGCGTTTCGCCAGCACGCTGGGCATTCTCACGGCGGCCGGCGTGCCGATCCTGCGCGCGCTGCAGGCAGCCGGCGAAACGCTCTCGAACCGCGCCATGATCACCCTGGTGGACGACGCGATCGTGCGCGTGCGCGAGGGCACCTCGCTGTCGCGCGCGCTCGGCAATACCAAGACCTTTCCGCCGGTGCTGGTGCACCTGATCCGCTCGGGCGAGGCCACCGGCGACGTGACCACCATGCTCGACCGCGCCGCCGAAGGCGAATCGCGGGAGCTGGAGCGCAAGACCCTGTTCCTCACCAGCCTGCTCGAGCCGCTGCTGATCCTGGCGATGGGTGGCGTGGTGCTGGTGATCGTGCTGGCGGTGATGATGCCGATCATCGAGCTGAACAACATGGTGCAGTGAGCGACGAGGCCGGGATGAACCGATTGCGTCATGGTGCCGGCGGCCGGGCCGGCGCGGCGGGCAACGATGCCGACCTCGGCCGTCGCAGCGAACGCCCGCGCCGGGTGCATGGCCGGCGCGGCGAGGCCGGCTTCACGCTGATCGAGATGCTGGTGGTGCTGCTGATCGCGGGGCTGCTGGTGGCGGCCGTCACGCTCGCGCCCACCCGCAACCGCCGCGGCGAACTGGCCGAGGATGCGCAGCGCCTGGCCAGCCTGCTCGAATCGGCCGGCGACGAGGCGCAGGTGCGCGCGCTGCCGATCGCCTGGCAGCCGGTCGGCGGCGGCTACCGCTTCCTGCAGCGCACCGAGGCCGGCGCCTGGGTGCCGATGGGCGACGAGCTGTTCCGGCCGCGCCGCTGGGGCAGCGAGGTGACCGACGTCGCGATCCGCTACAGCGACGGCGGCAAGTCGGTGCCGCGCGTGGTGATCGGCGACGAGAGCATCGACGCGCCGATCACCATCAGCCTGTCCTCGGACTCGATCCGGCTCGAGGTGGTGTCGACCGGCATCGGCAATTTCATGGTGCGCAGGCCGTGAGCCGGCGGCGCGTCGCGTCGCGCGCCGCCGGGCGATTGGCGCCCGCCGCGCGCTGAATCGTGGCGGCGGCACGGCGATTGCTTCGCGCGCGTGCATGGGTCACCGGACTGTCACACGCGATGCGCACAATGAGACGTCCGATCGCCGCGGGGCCGATCAACGGGCTCGCGGCGCCGAATCGAGGCGGGCGTCGACCACGCCATTCCTCATCCGGCCAGGGTTACATGACACGTTTTCGGACGCCGACCGGGCGCTATGCGCTGCTTGCCTGCCTGATGCTGTGGCTGGCATGGCCCGCCCGGCAGGGGTTCGCCCAGACGGCGCCGGCGCCGCGAACGGCCGGCGCCGTCGTGCATTTCGAGCTGCCGGCGCAGCCGCTGGCGCGGGCCTTGCAGAGTTTCGCCAAGGTCACCGAGCTGGTGGTGCTGGCGCCGGCGCCGCTGCTGGAAGGGCGCATCAGCACGGCGCTGACGGGGGATTACCCGCCGCGCGAGGCCTTGCAGCGCGTGCTGGCGGGGACCGGCCTGAAGGCCGATTTCACACAGCCGGACGAAGCGATCATCGTCGCCGATCCGGTACCGGGGCGCGTGGCGCAGGCGCCGGCCGACGGCACGCCGGACGGCGCGCTGCCGATCGATGGCGTGGACGGCTCGCAGGAGCGCCGCAGTTTCGCCGGCAGCCTGCAGGCCGGGCTGATCGAGGCGCTTTGCGCGCAGCCGGCGGCGGTGCCGGGCGATTATCGATTCGTGGCGCAAGTACGCATGGACGAAAAGGGGGCGGTGGTGGCGGTCAACAAAGTGGCATCGAGCGGTTCGGCCGCACGCGATATGGCGATCCTGCGAGCCCTGCGCACCTTGCGGCTCGACATCGCGCCCCCGGCGGACCTGCCGCAGCCGATCACGATCCTGCTGCGCCCGATCGGCCAGGGCGTGCATTTCCGCTGCCCCTCGGCAGCCTCCGGGAACTAGGCGGCCATGTCCGACACTTCCCGCGCGGGCCTCAGGAAGCTCATCGCCTCGCGCTACGCGCATCTGGTGCGGCGCCTCGAGCGCGCCACCGGCTCCAAGGACAATGCCGCCGACGCGTTGCACGAAACCTGGCTGCGGCTGGAAAACGCCAACGTCTCGAGCCAGGTCGGCAATGCCGACGCCTACATCATCGGCATGGCGCACAATGTGGCGATCGACCAGCATCGCCGCGAGCGGCGCCACCTGCACGACGACGATGTCGAGGCGGTGCTCGAGGTGCCCGACGAGGTGGCCGATCCGGAGCGGATCGTGGCGGCGCGCCGCAAGGTCGAGACGCTCAAGGAGGTGCTGCGCGGGCTCACGCCGCGGCGCCGCGCGATCCTGGTGGCCGCGCGCGTCGACGGGCTGCTCAATCGCGAGATCGCCGAGCAGTTCGGCATCTCGCTGCGGCTGGTGGAGAGCGAGCTGAGCGCGGCGATGAAGTACTGCCTGCAGCGCATGCAGGAGGAAGGTGATTCGTATCCGGGTTCGCGCGGCGGCCCCCGTAAATTTTGAGCATCGACGATGAGCACAGAGCTTGACCCCGCCAACGACGCGCACGACACCGCCAGCGCCTGGTTGCTGCGGCTGCGTTCGGGCGAGGCCGGCGCGGCCGATGTCGACGCCTTCGAGCGCTGGTCGGCCGAGCATCCCAAGGCCGCCGGCCAGTTGCGCGAGACCTGGGGCGCATTGCGTGTCGCCGCCGCTGAGATCGCAGAGGAAGACCGCGCGCGCGGCACGGCCTGGACCGGCGTGGCAAGGCGCGAGCGCGCGATGCGCACCGGCCGGCGCGCCTTCGTCGGCTTCGCGGTGGCGGCCGGCGCCTCGTGGCTGGCGATCCGCCCGCCGCTCGGCCTGTGGCCCTCGCTGGGTGACCTGGCCGCGAACTACCGCACCGGCACCGGCGAGCAGCGCCAGATCGCGCTGTCCTCGCGCGTGACGGTGGAGATGAACACGCAGACGCGCGTCGACATGATCGCCTCGAACGATGCGCAAGGCATCGAGCTGGTATCGGGCGAGGCCGAGATCGACGCGGCGGCGCCGGTGCCGGGCCGCGTCGAGCCGTTGCGGCCGGTGACCGTGCTGGCCGGGCGCGGCCGCCTGCAGGCGGCGGTGGCGCGCTTCAACGTGCGCCGTGCCGACGGCCAGGTCTGCGTGACCTGCCTGTCGGGCACGGTCTCGCTCGAGCATCCGGGCGGGCGACGCACGCTCAACGCCGATGAACAGGTGAGCTACGACGAGCGTCGCGTCGAAGCCGTGGCGCGGGCCGACATGGGCACCGTGACGGCCTGGCGCCGTGGCGTGCTGGTGTTCAACGACGTGCCGCTGTCGGACGTGGTCGAGCAGATCAACCGCTATCGTCCCGGCAAGGTGATCCTGCGCAATCCCGCGCTGGGCGAGAACCGCATGCAGGCGCAGTTCCCGATCGCGCGCGTGGACAGCGTGATCGACCTGCTCGGGCGCCTCTACGGCGCGCATATCACGCGCCTGCCCGGCAATATCGTGCTGCTCAGCTGAGCGTGCTTGCCGGCATGCGCGGCGTCATCGCCCGCGCATGCCGGGGCGATCCTGCCTGCCTTCCCCTCCCACCGTCTTTCCCTCATCCCCCGGTTCTTTCCCTTGCCGCTCGACGACGTCTCGTCGCGATTCCTCTGCGGGTTTGCCCCGGCTCGAAGCGACCTTGTGATTGAGAGGCGCTGTCGCGCGGCCGTTCCGAGGCGGCCCGGCGACGCGCGCGCCGATCCGGCGCGGCGAGGGCCATGCGCGCTGGTGCGGCGCGCGCGCACGAGACGGCGAACAACGCATGTCGGGGGACGGCAAGATGACGATCGGCCTGGGATCGGACGAGCCGGACTACGCGCGCGCGGGGACCGACGAGGTCATCCGCGACAGCGCGATCCGGTGGTTGCTGTGGCTGCGCGTGGTGGATGGCGCGGAAGACGAGTTCATCGCCTGCGAGCGCTGGTGCGCGCGCAGCGGCGCGCACGCGGCGGCGATGCACGAGGTGCTGTGGTTATGGACGGCCCTGCGCATGCTGGGCGTGCACGATGCGCATTGAGCGGGGCGCGGGACGCGGGTTCGCGACGATGGCGGCGGCCCGCGATGCGGCTCGCGGCTCAGAGATCCTTCGGGGTGAGCGTGGTGCGCACGCCGGGCGGCGCGGGCAGCCGCGACTGGATCGCGCGCACCAGGCATTGCCGGCCCAGTTCGAAGGCCAGCAGCAGTTGCTGCGGCTGCGAGCCGGCGGCGCCGAGGCGTTCGCGCAGCGTGTCGGCGGACAGTGCGTAGGCGGCATAACCCCAGCCCGGCGCATAGGCCGCGAACCAGATCGAGGCAGTGCCGTTGAGGGTGGGGGCGGTCAGGCGGAGAGTGAACGTCATCGCTTATGGCTCGCTGGGGTTCGCATTTTGAAACGCCGTCATTCTGACATGATGCCCTGCAACATGGAAACGCCGGATGGCCCCGGCCCCGAGCCGGTGCAAGAAAGTTTGCGGGTTCGGCGGCGCCGATACGACCTGGTATACGAGGGCCGTGCAGCGGTGGGCGGGGACGCGAGGGGCAGCAAGGGCTGCCGCGTTCCGCCCGCCGCGCGTGGCAATGGCCGGTAACGTCGGGGGGACGAGGTGACATCGACGCGGTCAGTCTGGCGCCGGTCCGCCGTCGCGCGCTTCGGTGCGCGCGGCGGACCACATGGCGTCGAGTGGGTCGTCGACGTTTCGATAGGGCTCGAGCAGGAACGGAAAACGTTCGACGAACGCAGCGCTTGCCTGCAAGGCCACGATATGGTCGATCATCCAGTGCAGTACCTCGCCGGCCGGCGGCAGCGGCCGCGCCTGCCAGTCCGGCATGGCCGCGAACAGCGCCGCGTAGCCCTGCCAGCGCGAGGGCCGGTGGTTGTCGCCGGGCCGCAGGTAGGTGGCCAGCGCCACCTCGTCGTGCGCGTCGAGCGCGCCGACGAACAGGCCGCGCGGCGTGGGCACGGCCAGTTGCCGCCAGCGCTCGGCCAGCGCCAGCGAGCGGATCGCGCGCGCCAGCACCAGGGCCAGGCGCGTCTCGGTCTCGATCTCCGCCAGGCTCATCACGCCGTTGCGCTGCAGGCAGCGCGCCACCGCGTGCGGGCGGATGCTGGTGCTCGCGAAGCTGCGCAGCACCAGGTCGGGCACCGTCAGCTGCAATTCGAATTCGCGCAGGCCGTGCTCGGCGCTCATGGTCGCGAAGCCGAGGAACAGGCCCTCGCGCGCGTCGAGCGCGCCGACATAGGGCTCCAGGCCGAGCCGCGCCAGCCGTGGCGCGACCTGGCGCGCCAGCAGCCGCATCAGGTTGCGACGCGTGCGTTCGCCGGCGAAGGCGTCGAGTGCGCGCGTGATCACGTCGCTGATCTCCCAGCGCCGTGCCTCGGCGATCAGCCGCGGCGAACCGCTCAGTTCGAATCGGGCGCGGCCACGGGCCACGCGAGGGTCTACGTACATGCGGGGGCCTCGTGCCCGGACGGCACGCAAGGGCGCGCGCGATCGCGCGCCGCCGGAACGCATTCGATGCTGGTGCTTCCCTTGCCGCTCGTCAAGTCCGCCGCCGTGGCGCCGGCCGCGCGCGGCCAAGCCGAGGCGCCCCAACCCAATAACGCAGAGGTGACCAGGTGATACGCACGGTGTTGGAACGCTTCG
Source organism: Burkholderia sp. Cy-637 (assembly GCF_011753175.1). NCBI lineage: Bacteria > Pseudomonadati > Pseudomonadota > Betaproteobacteria > Burkholderiales > Burkholderiaceae > Burkholderia > Burkholderia sp. Cy-637. The sequence continues at coordinate 23,001 of NZ_VWWC01000060.1, forward strand.
TCGAACACAGCCCGATGGCGATCATGGCGCGGCTCGTGATGCAGTGCGCGGTCGACGACCCATGGCTGGACTCGGCCGAGAGCGACGACGACGCCGAGCGCGAGCCGGTGCGCGAGGCCCTGCTGGCCTGCGTGGCCGATGCGCTGGTGGCGATCGGCACCGGCACGCGGGCACCGGCGGGGGCGGCCGGCTTCGTGCCGCCGGCGATGTCGGCCGCGCCTTCGCCCGCCATGTCCCCCGAATTCGCGCCGGCCGTGACCGTGCTGCACGACCGCATGAGCCGGCTGCGCGCGGGCTGGGGCCGCGCGCTGGTCAGGGACGGCGCCGCGCTGCTGCAGCCGCTCGCCGCGCGCCGGCCCGGTGCCTGGGCCGAGGCGGCGGCCGGCTTGCGCGTGCGGGTGCTGGACGGCGGCGCGATGCCGGCCTCGCTGGCCTGCACGCCGGGCCCCGACGGCTGCGTGCATGGTTTCGCGGGCGATCCGCCCGATGCGCTGCCGGCGGTGCTGCCGGTCTACGATCCCGAATACGGCATGGTGGTGGACCTGGTGCCTTGCGAGCGCGGCCGCGCGCACGAGCGCGCGCTGGTGGCGGCGCTGCTCGAATCGGTGCAGGCGGGCGAGCTGTGGATCCTCGACGGCCGCTTCGGCACGGCCGGCATGTTGTCGGGCTGGCCGCGCGGCGGCGGCCTGTTCCTGATCCGCGAGCATGGCTGCGCGCCGGCCTGGCAGGCCTGCGAGGCGCCGCGCGAGCTCGGCGAGTTCGACGGCGGGGTGCTCCACGAGCAGGCCGTCATGATGCCCGGCGCGCCGGCCGCGACTGACAACATGCCGGGCGTGACGAACGAGGCTGTCGAGACGATCGGCGAGGCCGCGATGTGCCTGCGTCGCATCGAGTGGCGAGCGCGCCTGCCCGGTGTCGAGCCGGTCAGCGTGCTGACCAATGCCGGGGCCGGCCTGCTCGACGCCGCGCGCCTCATGCGGCTGGCCAGGCTGCGCTGGCGCGAGGCGCTGCCGCTGCCGGTCGAGCCGGTGTTCGATGCCGCGCGCTACGCCGAGCTGCCGGCCCGCGCGGTGCCGCTCGCGCGCGGCATCGTCGCGACCGCCTACAACGTGTTCAGCGTGATGACGGGCGCGGTGGCCGGCGAGCTCGAGCTCGACGTGCGCGAACTCGAGCGCCTGCCCCTGCATGTCGCGGCCGGCGTGCGCCTCGCCTACGCGGGCATGATGATCGCGCTGCCGCCGGCCTGGTGGCGCCGCTACGACCATCTGTCGATCGGCTCGCTCGGCACCCTGCTCGGGCTGCTCGCGCATCACGTCGATCCGCGCAGCGAGCGGCGGCGCCGGCGCGAGCATCGCGTCTCGGCGAAATCGCAGGCCTTGCTGCGCACCGCCACGCTCGACCGCCTGCTGCACGACGACAACGACGACCTGGCCTCGAACGTGTTCAACCTGCGCACCATCGCGATGGCCACGCGCGACTTCAGCAGCAATCCCTCGAAGGCGCTGCGCCATGCCGGCGAGGCGCTGGTGATGGTGACCAAGTACAACCGGCCGATCGCGCTGCTGGTCTCGATCGAGGACTGGAACCGGCTGCTCGGCGAGGTGCGCGAGACCAGCGTGAGCCGGCTGTCGCTCGAGGGCGGCGCTGCGGTGCAGCGCGTGCAGTCGCTCGGTTTCGGCGAGGTGCCTCTGAACTAGCGGGGCAAGCGCGGCGGCGTATCGAGCTCGCCGCGCCGGCGGCAGGCCGGCACGGCCCGCGCGCGAATCCGGTTTGGCCGCAAGCGCGCTGGCAAGCGCGCTGGCAGTCGCGCGGGCAGCCGCGATGGCGCCTCGCTCAGGCCGTGATGCGATGGACCCAGAGCACCGAGGTCCAGCTGAAGTCGCCCACGCCGTAGCGTGCCACCAGCGTGTCGAGCCGCAGGTTCAGGCGCGGCGAGTGAATCCGGCAATGCACCACGAAATAGCTGCTGTTCACGCCCGCCAGCGCGCCGTCGGGCAGGGTGCCGTTGCCGCCCACCGGCTGCAGGAACAGCGCCAGCTCCCCGGTATTGACGAAATAGGCCGTGCCGCGATGCTCGACCAGCCGGTGCGCGTCGCTGTGCGAGAGCGTCGGGATCGCCGAGATCAGCACCGGCTCGGGCGCGGTGTTGACGTTGACCAGCGACAGATCGGGCAGCACCGTCACGTAGGGCGCCAGCGCGGCGATGGTCTGCGCGCTGTAGCCGGGGATGCGCGTCAGGTCGTCGACGGTGACCAACTGCAGCGGCCAGCCGCCTTCGCCCGGCGCGGGGCGCAGCGAGGCGAGCACGGCATCGGCGGTGGCCGATGCCAGCGACGGGTCCAGCGACAGCGCGCCGAGCAGGCGCCGGTAGGCCAGCAGGCCCGTGCTGCTGACCTGCCAGGGCTGGCTCGGCGCGGGACGCGCCACCAGGTTCATCAGGTTGAAGCGCGCCTGGGCATCCTCCACGCTGCCCGAGATCCAGGCGCGCGACAGGTCGGCGTTGACGGCGATCGCCTCGGGCGGCAGGAAGTCGGCCAGTTGCACGTCGGCCACCGGCACCGACCACGGTTGGCCGATGAAGGTGACGTTGGAGGTGGCGTTCTGCGCGCGCAATTGCGCGCGCGCCCATTCGACGGCGGCGCGCTCGGCCCACATCGCCTGGGTGGCGAGCCGCTGGTTCTCCACGTCGTGGGTGGCGACCTGCTGGCGCCAGACGATGCCGGCCGCGAGCGTGGCGGCCAGCGCCACCACCAGCAGCACCGTGACGATCGCGATGCCGCGCTGGCGCCGGGCGCGGTGGGTGGGCGTGAGCCTGCGCATGGCCGCGCTCATTCGTCGAAGGCGAGCCAGGCATGCAGCAGGCTGGCCGGCAGCGCCGAGGCGATGCCGAAGCCGCCCACCAGCAGCAGCTCGTGCAGCGTGGCCGAGGCCTCGCGCGTGCCGTCGGGCGCGAGCGCGAGCAGGCCCACCAGCTCGGCGGCCGAGTGCGAGCCCCACAGCAGCAGCGCGCAGAACCCGCAGGCGGCGCTCGCGCCGATCGCGAACAGGTAGGCCGCGGCGGCGCGGCGCGCCAGGAAGGGCGCGCGATGATGGCGCTGGTTGGCGGCGATCATCGCGACGCCGTTGGCGAGCGGCACGATGCCCATCGCGATCGCCCACAGGAAGGGCTGGTCGCTGTCCGGGTTGATCAGCAGCAGGATGCCGATCGACCAGAACGGCGGTGCCAGCAGCGTGCTCAGCACCCAGGAAGCCAATTGCCGGGGCAGCCACGGCGCGCGCCAGCGCAGCGCGCGCACCGGCGGCGCCGCGCCGCCGCGCACGGCGCGTGCGCGAGCGAGGCCGGCGCCGGGCGCGGCGGCCAGTTTGCCGGTCAGCCAGCGCCGGATCAGCGTGGCGATCCACATCGTCCCACCGTCGAGGTTCTCCGCATCCGCATGCCCTGTACTCGTCCTTGCTCCGTGATCGCGGCGCGCCGCGCATCGCAAACGATCCACCGTTCCCTAAGCACAGGACGGATCGACGGGCGCGGACCCGCAAACTGTTTCAAATGGCGCCGCGAATCGGTATTCGCTTCCGACACCTTTCAAATGCTCGCGCCGGTGTCACAAAAAATTACCGGTTGTGGTCCGAGGATACGCACGCGGCTCGCCTGGGCGGGCCGCGCAGTGTTGCATGCGCTTGAGAGGGCGCGACGTCCGGCTTGCAGGCAGGCCGGACGAGCCGCGCGGCAGGCGCCGCGCCGATGATCACGAACCAGCAGCAGACGTCGAGCGACGACGCGATTCTCGACCGGAGGGCCGGCCCGATTCGATGGCGGGTACGCGGCGCATGCCGCGTCCGCAGCCCTCGAGCGAGGGCCTTCCCGCGCCGAACCCTGGTCGTCTCGCGAGACGTTTTCGCGCGAAGGGCGAGCCGGTTTTTCCTCTCCCGACCGATGCGACGTGCCAGTGCCATGGCAGGTCGCGGCCGCGCCGATGAAGCACGCGGAAAGCCGCGCAAAAAACATTGCGGCAAAAGGCTGACCGTTCCGTCTAGATAGCTGTGGGCGAGAGCCGTGCCGCGCGAACGCGAGGCGGGGCGCAATGAGCCAATGCGGTGCGCCGAAGACGCGCACGAATGGGGTGGGGGCAAGTGGAACAGATCGACAACGCATCGGCGGGGCCGCTCGCCGCGCCGCACCAGGACGCCGACCGGGCGCTCGCCGGCGATGGCGAGGCACCGACCATCAGCCTGCGCGACACCGGCCGCTTCGTCGAGGTGCTGGCGGCGCTCGGCTGCACGCTGGCGATCAGCCGCCGGCCGTCGGGCGTCGCCTTGCTGGGGGTGGACGATGGCGTGCCGACCCTGTCGGCCTGCCTGCTGCCGCGCTCGATGGGCCTGGCGGTGGCCGGCAACCGGCTGGCGGTGGCGACCGCCAACGAACTGGTGATCTACGCCAACGTCTCGACGCTCGCGCCGCATTATCCGCCGCGCCCCGCGCACTACGACGCGATGTTCGTGCCGCGCCAGACCTATTGCACGGGCGACCTCGACCTGCACGACATGGCCTTCGACAAGCAGGTCGTGCTGGCCGTCAACACGCGTTTCTCCTGCATCTGCGTGATCGACGGTTTCTTCAATTTCACGCCGATCTGGCAGCCGCCGTTCATCAGCGCGCTGGCGCCCGACGATCGCTGCCACCTGAACGGCATGGCCTTCCACGAGGGCAAGGTGCGCTATGCCACGGCGCTCGCCCAATGCGACACGCCCTTCGGCTGGCGCAAGCAGATGACCGAGGGCGGCATCGTGATGGAGGTGCCCTCGGGGCGCGTGATCGCCTCGGGCCTGTCGATGCCGCATTCGCCGCGCGTGATCGGCGGCCGCCTGCACGTGCTGGAAGGCGGCCGCGGCCGCGTCTTGCAGATCGACCCGGCCAGCGGCGCGCGGCGCGTGCTGGCCAGCCTGCCGGGTTTCACGCACGGGCTGGCCGAGTATCGCGGCGTGCTGTTCGTCGGGCTGTCGCGGCTGCGCGAGCGGCGCGGCCCGCAGGGCCTGCCGATCGAGGCCGAGGCGGGCTCGATCGTGGCCGGCGTCGCTGCGCTCGACGCGGCCAGCGGCGAGGTGCTCGGCATCCTGCGGTTCTACAACGGCGTCGAGGAGGTGTTCGACGTGCACGTGCTGCCCAACGTGAAGCGCGCGGAAATCCTCGGGCCCCAGCAATGGCTGGAGACGCCCTCGATCGTGACGATGCATGGCGGCTTCTGGCAGACGCGTGCGCGCGAGGACGACGAGGCCGCGCATCCCGCGAGCGGCACGGCCTGATCGGACATGGATACGAAATTCTGCGGGTTGTCGATGCCCGATCCGTCCTTGTTGGTAGGCACGGCGCAGTCGATGCGCGGCGGGGTGGTCTGGCTTACCGGCCTGTCCGGCGCGGGCAAGACCACGTTGGCCGAAGCCCTCGCCACGCATCTGCGACGGCTCGGGCGTTTCGCGATGGTGCTGGACGGCGACCGGATGCGCGCGCGCCTGAGCGCCGATCTCGGTTTTGCCGAGCGCGACCGCTTCGAGAACATCCGGCGCATCGCGGAAGTGGCGGCGATGGTGGCCGAGGCGGGCGGTGTCGCCGTGGTGGCCGCGATCGCACCGCTGGCGGCGATGCGCGATATGGCCCGCGAGGTGATCGGCGAGCCGTATCGCGAGGTGTATGCGAGCGCCTCGCTGGCAGTGTGCGAGGCGCGCGATCCGAAGGGGCATTACGCGCGGGCGCGGCGCGGCGAGCTGCCCGGCTTCACGGGCGTCTCGGCGCCCTACGAGCCGCCGGCGCAGGCGGACCTGATGCTCGACACCGGCGCTTGCGACTACGAGGCCTGCATCGACGCGCTGCTGTGGTTCACGCTCGATGCCTTCCGCGCGGAGCCGGTGCGCAACTGAGGATCGACCTGCCGCGACGGATCGCGGCACGGATTAATTGCTGAGGATGGCGAAGGAATTGTCATCCGCATGAAACAGACGGGGATTAGCGCGGCCGCGCAGCGGCACGCGTGAGCAGCGGGAACCGATACAAAAGGGGAAGGGCGCATGCCGCCGAGAGTAGACCAGCAAGCCCACGATACCAGGCGATTGACTCGCCGCTGCCTGGCCGGCGTCGCCCTGATCGGCGGCCTGAGCCTGGCGTCGGCGGCGCGCGCGCAGCAGGCCGCGGGCACGCCGGCGGGTGCCAGCCCGCGGGCGGCGCCCGCCGCGCCGCGCCAGTTCGACATCAACGAATTCATCGTGCGCGGCAATACCATGCTGCCGTCGCTCGAGATCGAGAAGGCCGTCTATCCGTTCGAGGGCCCGGGCCGCACGCTCGACGACGTCAATGCCGCGCGCGATGCGCTGCAGAAGGTCTACCAGGAGCGCGGCTACCAGTCGGTGGTGGTGGAGCTGCCGCAGCAGCAGGTGAAGAACGGCGTGATCCTGCTGCAGGTGACCGAAGCGAAGGTGGGCCGGCTGCGCGTGCAGGGCGCCGAATACAACTCGCCGCAGACCATTCGCGACGCGGTGCCGGCGCTGGCCGAGGGCGGCGTGCCGAACTTCAACGCGGCGCAGGCGCAGCTTACCGCGCTGAACCGCTCGGCCGACCGCCAGGTGATCCCGGTGCTCAAGCCCGGCACGCTGCCGCAGACCGTCGACGTCGACCTCAAGGTGGACGATCACAGCCCGCTGCACGGCTCGATCGAGCTGAACAACGACAACAGCCCCGGCACCTCGCTGCTGCGCACCACGGGCACGCTGAGCTACTCGAACCTGTGGCAGATGGGCCACGTGATCTCGGGCACCTACGTGCTCGCGCCGCAGCATCCGCAGGATGCGCGCGTCTACGCGTTCTCGTACCTGGCGCCGCTCAAGGACACCAACTGGAGCTTCCTGGCCACGGTGGTCCACTCGGACAGCAACGTCGCCTCGCTGGCCAGCACCAACGTGCTCGGCAAGGGCACCACCTACGGGCTGACCGCGATCTACGCGCTGCCCTCGTCGGATACCTACGCGCAGAACCTCAGCGTCGAGATCGACCACAAGCACTACGACGAGAACGTCACCACCCTGGGCCAGAGCTCGACGGCGCCGCTCACCTATATCCCGGTGACCGTCTCCTACACCGGGCAGATGAACCTGAAGCAGTCGCAGACCTCCTTCTCGGCCGCGCTGGTCACCAACATCCGCGGTTTGGGCAGCAGCTGGAACGACTTCGACAACAAGCGCTTCAATGCCTCGCCGGACTTCATCTACGGCAAGTTCGACATCAACCACACGCAGAACTTCAAGCACGACCTGCAGGCCAACGCGCACATCAGCGCGCAGCTCGCGAACTCGCCGCTGGTGTCCAGCGAGCAGTTCGCGGCGGGCGGCATGAACAGCGTGCGCGGCTACATGCAGGCCGAGGACACCGCGGACAGCGGCGTGATCGGCTCGCTCGAACTGCGCAGCCCCTCGCTCGCGCCGCACCTGGGCGGCAGCATCAACGAACTGCGCTTCCACGCCTTCGTCGACGCCGCGCATCTGTGGCTGCTGAGTCCGCTGCCGGAGCAGACCTCGAGCTTCAACCTGCTGAGCATCGGCTTCGGCATGCGCATGCAGGTGCTCAAGTACGCGAGCGCGGATTTCGAGGCCGGCTGGCCGTTGAAGGCGGGCGTCTATACGCGGCAGTACAGCCCCCGGTTCGACTTCAGCGTGCGACTGGGTTTCTGAGGATTTTTTTTGATCGTGCCGGGCCTCGGGCGGCCCGAGGCGAAAACGGGGAGTGGATCGTGAAGCGAGTAATGGTGTTCATGTTGGCGGCGCTGCTGGGCGCGCTGCCGGGAATCGCGAATGCGTGGTGGCAGAACGACTGGTCGTTCCGCAAGTCGATCACCATCGACGCGAGTCCGAAGGGCGCGAACCTGAGCGAATCGGCCGGCCGCGTGCCGCTGCTGATCCGCCTGCATTCGGGCAATTTCCAGTTCGACGGGCTGGCCGACAACGGTGCCGACATCCGCTTCGTCGCGGCCGACGACAAGACGCCGCTGAACTACCACGTCGAGCAGTACGACCCGGTGCTCGGCGTCGCGCTGATCTGGGTGGACGTGCCGAAGATGCCGGCCGGCTCGGCCGAGTCGATCTGGATGTACTACGGCAACAAGAAGGCGAGCGACGGCGGCAAGCCGGCCGAGAGCTTCGATGCCGACTACGCGCTGGTCTATCACTTCGACGGCGCCGCGGGCACGCCGCCCAAGGACGCCACCGCCTATGCCAACAACGCGCAGGCCGCCAGCGTGCGCAGTGTCGAGGACGGCATCATCGGCCGCGGCGCGGGCTTCGACGGCAAGGGCTCGCTGACGCTGCCGGCCAGCCCCTCGCTGAACCTGGCCGCCGGCGGCGGCTTCACCTTCAGCGCCTGGGTCAAGCCGGCCGCGCTCGCGCCCAACGCGCTGCTCTACAGCCGCCGCGACGGCGCCAACGCGCTGCTGATCGGCCTCGACAACGGCCTGCCGTTCGCCGAGATCGACGGCGGCGCCGCGCCGGTGCGCGTGGCCGGCACCGCGCCGTTCGCCGCCAGCCAGTGGAGCCATCTCGCCGTCACCGACGACGGCCACAACCTGACGGTCTACGCGAACGGCAAGCAGGTCGCCCAGGTGGCGGGCGCGCTGCCGGCGCTGAACACGCCGGCCGTGGTGGGCGCCGACGCGCCCGGCGCGCCGGCGGGCTTTGCCGCCTACACGGGCGCGCTCGACGAACTGCGCCTGTCGCGCGTGGCGCGCTCGCCGCAACTGATCGCGGTCGACGCGCTGTCGCAGGGCTCCGAGTCGAAGCTGGTCGCCTACGGCGCCGACGAGAAGCAGTCGGGCTTCGGCTTCGGCTATTTCGGCGTGATCGTGCACTCGGTGACGGTCGACGCCTGGGTGGTGATCGTGATCCTGCTGGCGATGGCGGTGCTGTCCTGGGTGGTGATGTGGACCAAGGCGCGCTACGTGGGCGTGGTCGACAAGGCCAATGCCTTCTTCGTGCAGCGTTTCCGCGAGGTGGCCGGCCGTCACCTGACCGGCCTCGCGCACTTCGACGAGAAGAGCGAGGAGGGCCGCCGCCTGTTCCAGTCCTCGCTGTACCGGCTGTACCGCGCCGGCGTGCACGAGATCCATGCACGGGTCGACTCGACCGGGCGCACCATCATTACCAGCGAGTCGATCGAGGCGATCCGCGCCTCGATGGACGCCACCCTGGTGCGCGAGAACCAGCGCCTGTCGAAATCGATGGTACTGCTGACCATCGCGATCTCCGGCGGCCCCTTCCTCGGCCTGCTGGGCACCGTGGTGGGTGTGATGATCACCTTCGCGGCGATCGCCGCGGCCGGCGACGTGAACGTCAACGCGATCGCCCCGGGTATCGCCGCCGCGCTGCTGGCCACCGTCACCGGCCTGTTCGTCGCGATCCCGGCCCTCTTTGGCTACAACTACCTGCTGATCCGCAACAAGAACGTGACCGCCAACATGCAGGTGTTCGTCGACGAATTCGTCACGCGCCTGGCCGAGGCACACCGCTCGCCGGATCACGCGGTGCTGGCCGACTGAACGACGCGGGGAGACCACCATGCAGGTTCAGGACGACGACAAGCCCTACGACGACATCAACATCACGCCGATGCTGGACCTGGCGTACGTGCTGCTGATCATCTTCATCATCATGACCACCGCCTCGGTGCAGGGCATCAAGGTCGACCTGCCGAAGGCGAGCTCCTCCACGAGCCTCGCCAAGCCGAAGACCAAGGCCATCACGGTGGCCGATTCGGGGCAGATCTTCCTCGACGCCTACCCGGTGACGATGGACGAACTCGAGAGCCGGCTGCGCACCGAGAAGGCCAGCAATCCCGAGTTCCCGATCGTGCTCAAGGGCGACGCGACGGTGCAGTACCAGCGCGTGATGGACGTGCTGGACCTGCTGCGCCGGCTCGATCTCTCGCAGGTCGGGCTGGTGACCGGCCGCGCCAGGCAGGGCAGCTAGGGACCGGCGATGGAAATGAGCTACCAGGGCGGACCGCCCAAGGGCCCGCGGCGGCTGATCAAGCCGGTGCTGATCGCGCTGGTCGCGGCCGGCGTCGTGGCGCTGATCTGGCATTTCGCGAGCGACACGGCCGGCGTCAAGCGGGTGAGCGCGCCGCAGGTGACCACGGTGATCCCGTTGCCGCCTCCACCGCCCCCGCCGCCGCAGAAGCCGCCGCCCGAGAAGGTCAGGGAAGAGGTCAAGACGCCGCTCGACAAGCCGACCGTCGCGCCCAAGCCGGCCGAGACGCCCAAGCCGTCCGACAACCAGCCCAGGCAGATGACCATGAACGCGCCCGCGCAGGCCGGCACCGACAGCTTCGGGATCGGCGCGGGCGACGGCTCGGGGATGGTCGGTTCGGGCGGCGGCGGGCGCTTCGGCAACGCCAGCTACGCGCAGTACATGGTCTATGTGCTGCAGCGCGCGATCGAGGCCGACAAGGGCGTGCAGGAGGCGGGCGGCACGCGCTTCTCGGGCAGCCTCGACCTCTGGATGGACGCGAGCGGCCGCATCACGCGGGTGACGGTGGCGCAGTCGACCGGCGACGCGAGGATCGACGCGGCCGTGGTGGCGGCGGTCGAGGCGCTCGGCCGGGTCGACGAGGCGCCGCCGGCCGGCACCGCCTATCCGGTGACGGTCAGGATGCAGGGACGCAAGCCGGCCTAGGGCCTCGCGAAATCATGGGGCGGCGTCGCGGGGGCGGGCGCTGCCGGACAGAACAGACAGTGTGCGGAGCACTTTGATGATTCGGAAGATGAAGATACGGGGTGGGGGACAGTCGTGGGGCGGCACGCCCGGTCGGCTGTCGTGCATCGGCGCGGCGGTGCTGACGCTGGGCGTGTTCGGCTCGGCGCCGGCGCGCGCGCAGTCGCTGGAGGCGCAGGCCGCCGCCGGCAAGGCCGCGCCGACCGAGAGCGTGGTGATCAACCTGATCAACCTGCTGGTCAAGCAGGGCGTGCTCACGCAGCAGAGCGCCAGCCAGCTGATCAGCGAGGCGCGCAGCGAGGCGGCCCAGGCGCGCGCCGCGCGCCCGCCCGCTGGCGTGGTGCCGGTGGCCGGCGCGGCGGTGGTCAATGCGCCGACCCAGCCGGGCGACGTGGCCGTGCCCTACGTGCCGCAGGTGGTGCGCGACCAGATCCGCGACCAGGTCAAGCAGGAGGTGATCGCCCAGGCCAAGCAGGAGAACTGGGCCCAGCCGAACACCTTCCCCGACTGGGTGTCGCGCTTCAAGCTCGACGGCGACCTGCGCGTGCGTGACGAATACCACTTCTACGGCAGCCGCAATTCGACCAACGTGACCAACTTCGCGGCGATCAATTCGGGCACCGGCTTCGACATCAATCCGAACACCAACACCACCCAGATCCCGACGCAGAACACCACGCAGAACCGCAACAACCTGCTGCGCTACCGCGCGCGCCTGGGCGTGACGGCCACCCTGTCCGACGAGATCTCGGCCGGCATCCAGCTCGCCAGCGGCAACGACAACAACCCGGTGTCGACCACCGCCACCGCCGGCGGCGGCTTCGCCAAGCGCAGCATCTGGCTGAACAAGGCCTTCTTCAGCTACAAGCCGACCACCTGGCTGAACGTGGTGGCGGGCCGCTTCGACAATCCCTTCTTCAAGTCGGACCTGCTGTTCTCCGACGACCTGGAGCTGGACGGCATCGCGGCCAGCATGCGCCGTGCGCTGCCCTGGAACCCCGACGTCACGCTGTTCGGCACGCTGGGCGTGTTCCCGATCCAGTACACCAGCGAGAACTTCCCCTCCAACAGCACCGACAAGGTGGGCGGCGACACCAAGTGGATGTTCGGCGCGCAGTTCGGCGCGGAGTGGAAGATCAACGAGCAGAACCGCGTGAAGGGCGCGATCGCCTACTACGACTACCAGAACATGCGCGGCACGCTGTCCTCGCCGTGCGCGCTCTATGCCGGAGCCACCAGCTGCAGCACCGACAACGAGGCGCCCGCCTACATGCAGGGCGGCAATACGCTGATCGCGCTGCGCAACATCGTGCAGAACCCGAACATCGCGCCGGGTACCACGCCGTTGCCCGAGCTGTTCGGCCTGGCCTACAACTACCGCCTGCTCGACCTGAAGGGCCAGTGGGACACGGTGATCGCCAACCGCTTCAAGCTGCGGCTGGACGGCGAGTTCGTGCGCAACCTGGCCTACAACTCGAACAAGGCCTTCGCGGCCGCGTCCACGCCGGTCAACAACTACGAGTCGAGCTCGATCACCCCGAGCCAGTCCGACTATCGCAGCGGCCCGAACGGCTTCCTGGCCAAGGCCACCTTCGGCGAGCCGGAGCCGCACGACAAGGGCCAGTGGAACTTCTCGGTGGCCTACAAGTACCTGCAGCCGGACGCCACGCTCGATGCCTTCAACGATCCGGACTTCCACCTCGGCGGCACCAACGCGCGCGGCTACATCCTCGGCGCGGCCTATGCGGTGGCGCGCGATACCTGGCTGTCGGCGCGCTACCTGAGCGCTCGCGAGGTGTATGGGCCGCCGGTATCGATCGACGTGCTGCAGCTCGAACTGAACGCGCGCTTCTGACGAGGTACCGGATGAGATCGAATCGATATGCCCGGCTCGGTGCTGCCGCTGCCGCCGCCGTCGCGATGCTGATGGCGGGCATGCAGACGGCCGGCGCGCAGAGCATGGAGGAACGCCTGCGCGGCCAGTTGCGCACCACCACCCAGCAGTTGCGCCAGCTCCAGGATGGGCAGGCGCAGCTCGAGGCCGACAAGACCGGCGCCGAGCAGGCGCGCGACAAGGCGCTGGCGCAGGTCAAGGAGTTGCAGGCGCAACTATCGGCCGCCAAGGGCGATTCGGGCGCCGAGGCGGCCGCCCGGCGCGCGCTGGCCGACGAGCGCGCCGCGCACGCGCGCGATACGCAGGCACTGGCCAAGGCCCGGGCGTCCTACGAGGAGCTGGCCGGCACCGCGCGCACGCGCGATGCGCAGCGCGGCACCTTGCAGGCCGATCTCGCGGCGCGTGACACGCAGTTGCAAAGCTGCCAGGCACACAATGCGGACCTGTATCGCGTCGGTCACGAGATCCTCGATGCCTACGAGCATGTCGGGCTCGGCACCGTGCTCGCGTCGCGCCAGCCCTTCGCGCAGTCGGCGCGCGTGAAGTACGACCAGCTCGCGCAACGCTACGGCGACGCGCTCTACGCCGGCAAGTACGACCCGGCCGCGCGGCCGGCCAAGCCCGAGGCGGCCTCGGGCGCGCAGTGACAGGCGGCATCGGGCCGGCGCGGCCGCCGGCAGGCGCATCGGGCGGCACCCGGCATCACGCCGCTCGATTCGTTCAATTCGTATCACGCAGCAGGACCGAGGGACGAGAGACCATGGCAGACATCCAGCAGATCAACGAGGCACGCGCCTCGCAAGACATCACCATCGAGACGGTCGGCGCCGATCAACTCGCCGAGATCTTCCGGCGCGCCGGCTATCGCGTCACGGCCGCCGAGCACAACGGCCATGTGCAACTGATGAGCGCGAGCCAGGGCGTGGGCTTCGCGGTGCGCTTCGGCAACGCGGCCGCGGCCGGCACCGCCGAGGCACGCTTCTTCGACTACACGCTGAGCTGCGTGCTGCAGGTGCAGGGCGAGATGCCGGCCGAGCTGACCGCCAGCTGGAACCGCACCAAGCGCTTCGCCCGGCTGGCCAACCACGGCGCCTTCCTGGCGCTGGAGATGGACGTGATCGTGGCGGGCGGCGTGTCGGAGCGCTACCTGCGCTCGACCATCGAGCTGTGGGACCGGCTGGTGCAGGAATTCCTGCTGCATCTGCGCAATCGTCCGGCGATGGCCGAGCAGGAAGCGGCGGCGCGCGCGCAGCAGACGGGCGAGGCGGCGGCTCGGGCTTCGGCGCCGGTCACGGAGCCTGAGCCTGAGCCGGAAAGCGCGGCCGAGGGGATCGACGCGGCCGAGGCAGCGCGCGCCGGCGGCGCCCGCGCGAAGGCCGCCAACGCATGAACG